>NZ_CAISIQ010000532.1 GCF_903885465.1 uncultured Nevskia sp. | reverse complement strand
GTGATGTCGGCGTCTTCGGCCGAGTACTGCGTCGCTTCCTCGATCGCCACCTGGTTGAAGGTGATCTGGCTCTTGCCCTTGCCGGCCACATCGCTGAAGGAAATGGTCTTGTGGCCGAGATAGCGCTCGGCCAGCGTGTCCATGTCATGTCGATTGCCGGCGGCATCGAGCACATAGCTTTCCAGCATCGTGTCGAAAGCCACGCCGCGGACATTGACGCCGTGGCGCGCCAGCACGTTCAGGTCGTACTTGATGTGCTGGCCGACCTTCGGCTTGTTCGGATCTTCGAGCAGCGGCTTGACGCGTTCCAGCACCGCCGCGCGATCGAGCTGCTGCGGCGCGCCGAGATAGTCATGGGTCAGCGGCACGTACCAGCCGTGGCCGGCTTCGGTCGCGAAGGCAAGGCCGACCAGGCCAGACTGCATCGCGTCCAGGGCATCGGTTTCGGTATCGACGCAGATCAGCTCGGCGGCTTCAAGCTTGGCGATCATGTCGGCGAGCGCGTCCTCGTCGAGGACTGCGATGGCCTGGGTCTTGGCCGATGCCGGCAGTTCGACCGCCTCCGACACCGCTTCCGGGCTGAACTCGGGAAGTACCGTCAGTTCGGTCTGCGAGCTGTCGCCCGCGGCTATCGCGGGGGCGGGCGCGACAGACGCCGGCGGCTGCAGATTGCCGAGTTCTTCCAGCGCCCGATGAAAGCCGGAATTGCGATAGATCGTCGCCAGCTTGTCGATGTCCGGCGCACCCGGTACCAGCTCCTCGAGCTTCAGAGGCAGCTCGACATCGCAGCGGATCGTCGCCAGATCGTGCGACATCGGAATCTGCGGAATCGCATCGCGCAGCTTTTCGCCGACCTTGCCCTTGATCTCCTCGGCCCGGGCGATGATCGCGTCCAGCGAGCCGTACTCGGTCAGCCATTTCGCGGCGGTCTTCGGGCCGACGCTTGGCACGCCTGGGATGTTGTCGCTGGTGTCGCCGATCAGCGCCAGGTAATCGACGATGCGTTCCGGCGGCACGCCGAACTTCTCGACGACGCCGGCCGGGTCCATCACCCGGTTCTTCATCGTGTCGACCAGCTTCACGCGCTCGTTGACCAGCTGCGCCATGTCCTTGTCGCTGGTGACGATCAGCACCTCGTGGCCGGCGGCTTCGCCGATCCGGGTCAGCGTGCCGATCACGTCATCGGCTTCGACCCCGGATACCGACAGCACCGGCAAGCCCATCGCCTTGACCATCTCGACGATGATCGGCCACTGGTGCAGCAGGTCCGGCGGCGTCGCATCGCGATTGGCCTTGTAGGCCGGATAGATGTCCTCGCGAAAGGTCTTGCCCGGCGCGTCGAAGATCACCGCAATGCGCTCCGGCGCGTAATCCTTCTGCAGCCGCTTGAGCATGTTGACCATGCCGAAGATCGCCCCGGTGGGCTCGCCGCGCGGGTTCGAAAGCGGCGGCAGCGCGTGATAGGCGCGAAACAGCCAGCCGGCTGCGTCGATCAGTACCAGGGGCTTGGCAGCAGGGTTCTTCGTCATCACGGCAGCCTCGGGTTCACGGCCGCAAAGCCTAACTCAGCGGCCCGATGAACCGGGCGACAACTCCGGCGATCAGGGCAGCAACGTCTCGTTCTGCACCAGATCGTCGAAGCTTTCCCGCGCGCGGACCAGGTGCAGGGTGTCGCCATCGACCAGCACCTCGGCGGCGCGGCCGCGCGAGTTGTAGTTGCTGCTCATCGTGAAGCCGTAGGCGCCAGCGGTGCGGAAGATCAGCAGATCACCTTCGGCCAGTGCCAGTTGGCGATCGCGGGCCAGCCAGTCGCCGGTTTCGCAGACCGGGCCGACCAGATCCCAGGTCTTCGCAACCGTATTGCTGCTGTCCTGCGCGACCGGCAGCACGGCATGCCAGGCATCGTAGAAGCTGGGCCGAATCAGATCGTTCATCGCGGCATCGATGATCGCGAAGTTCTTGTGCGCGCCCGGCTTCAGCAATTCGACCCGGGTCAGCAGCACGCCGGCATTGCCGGCGATGGCGCGGCCCGGTTCGGTCATCACCACCAGCTTGCGGCCGGCGAGCTTCGGCTTGATCGCCGCGGCCCATTGCAGCGGTGTGGGCGGCACTTCATCGTCATAGCGCACGCCGAGGCCGCCGCCGACATCGATGTGGTGCAGCACGATGCCCCGCTCGGCCAGCCGATCGATCAGCGCCAGCACGCGATCCAGGGCATCGAGGAAGGGCGACAGTTCCAGCAGCTGCGAACCGATGTGACAGGCCACGCCGTCGATAGCGATGCCGGGCAAGGTCGCCGCCAGCTGGTAAAGACGTTCGCCTTCGGCGATGTCGACGCCGAACTTGTTTTCCTTGAGCCCTGTCGAGATGTATGGATGGGTCTTGGCATCGACATCCGGATTGACTCGGAAAGCGATTCGCGCGGTCTTGCTGTGCTTCGTCGCCAGTGCCGACAGCCGATGCAGCTCGACTTCCGACTCGACGTTGAAGCAGTAGATGCCGACCTTCAGCGCCAGCTCGATTTCGGCCGCGGTCTTGCCGACGCCGGAGAACACCACTTTCGCCGGATCGCCACCGGCCTTGAGCACGCGCTGCAGTTCGCCACTGGAGACGATGTCGAAGCCAGCACCGATCCGCGCCAGCACTTGCAGCACGGCAAGGTTGGAGTTCGCCTTCACCGCGTAGCAGACGCGATGCTCGACGCCGTTCAGCGCCTCATCGAAGGCGCGGTAATGGCGTTCCAGTGCGGCGCGGGAATAGACGTAGGTCGGCGTGCCATGAGCGGCGGCGATCGCCGACAGCGGCACGGCTTCGGCGCACAGCGCACCGTCGCGGTATTCGAATGAGTCCATGGATGACGCGATCAGGGTGTGGTCGAGGCGGGTGCTGCGGCTGGCGCTGCGGCGGCCGGGGGAGCGGCAGCGGGCTTGGCGTCGGCTTTCTTCTTGACGTTCGGGTTGCTGCCAATCAGATAGCCCTCGCCTGCCGGCGCATTGGCTGGCAGATGCAGCGGGCCGGTCTGGCCGCAGCCAGCCAGAACCTGGCTCAAAGCCAGCGTGGCAAGCAGCGAAACGGCGAGCAGCGCACGAGCAGACATCGAAGAACCCCGAATGATGCGATGGCAAAACAACATTCAAGAGTTTAGCAGCCGTTGCCGTGGCTCCTGCGCGTCGACACAATCGCGGCCGACCCTCGAACCCACAGGACTTCCGTGTGAAAAAGATCGAAACCGATACCGCCGTCACGCTGGAACCGGCAGCACCCGCCAATGCCGCGGTGATCTGGCTGCACGGCCTCGGTGCCGATGGCCATGACTTCGTGCCGATCGTTCCCGAGCTGAGCCTGCCAGCCGGCATCGAGGCACGCTTCATCTTTCCGCACGCGCCGGTGCGTGCGGTGACGCTCAACGGCGGTGCCCGGATGCGCGCCTGGTATGACATCAAAAGCCTGACCCGCAGCGATCAGCAGGACGACGTCGGCATCCGCGCCTCGGCAGCGACCTTGATGGCGCTGGTCGCCGAGCAGCGCAAGGGTGGCATTGCGGCGAAGCGCATCGTCATCGCCGGTTTTTCGCAGGGCGGTGCGATCGCGCTGCACGCCACCTGCCGGCTCGCCGAACCGCTGGCGGGCACCATGGCGCTGTCGACCTATCTGCCGCTGCACGACACCCTTCCGAAGGAGCTGACCGAAGCCGGCAAGGCGACGCCGATCCTGATGTGCCATGGCACGGCCGATCCAGTGCTGGCGCTGAAGCTCGGCACCGATAGCCGTGACGGCCTGCGCAGCTGGGGCCTGAAGATCGACTGGCACGAATACCCGATGGGCCATTCGGTCTGCGCCGAGGAAGTCGACGACATCTCGGCCTGGCTGGCGAAGGTATTGGTGTAGGGACGGATGCAACCCGCCGGATTCGATGCCGGCTGAAAGACGGGCGACGCGGGAGAGCTGCACCAAAGTCGGCGGGATGCGCGGTGGCCGAGCAACTGCTCGGCGCTTTCCCGCCCTACGGTTTGGCCGGCTCACGCTCCAGCACCGGCTCGGACTTGACGGCATCCGGGCTGCGTTCCGGATCCGGCGCCGGCCCGGCACTGGGTACGGCATCGACGCCGGGCCGCGGGTTGCTGGCCGGTTTCTGCAAGCCGCGATCGGTCGTGTAGATGAGGTCGCCGCCGCTGGCGGTGCCGCTTTCGGTCGACAACTTGAAGCCGCGGCCGAGCGTGTACAGCATCCGGAACGTGTAGCCCTCCTGGAACAGGCTGATGCCGTAGCTGACGAACAGCCTCGGCGTCAGATACTTGCCCAGGGTCAGTTGCGCGGCCTGGGCGTTGGCATCGACACCGTTGGTGGCGGCCTGCGAGCCGGCGATGCTCTGGGCGTTTGCCGCCACTTCGGAATTGGTGCCAGCGACACTGCCCACGGACAGCTCGTCGAGCCCCACTTTCTTGCCGAGCAGGCCGGCCAGATAGTCGCCGCCGCCGAGGCCGAGACTGAGTGCCGCGCTCGACACCATGCTGCGATCCTGCGAAGAACTGGTTTCCAGCGAACGGCCGAGCACCAGCCAGCTCAGCTGCTGCTCGCGCGGCAGGATCGGGCTCGACTGCAGGCTCAGCTCCGGCTTCGCCAAGGTGCCGCGCACCCGCACGCCGACCTTGATGTCTTCGCGCGGCTGGCGCGTGGCGTAGAGATCGACGGCTGGCGTCTTCACCGGCCCGCCGCTGAAGATCAGCCGTCCGGTCTCGATGCTCAGATCCTGGCCGTAAGCCTGGTAGCGGCCGTCGATCAGACGCAGCTCGCCGCGACCCAGCGCATCGAAGCCGGGCCGCTGCGACACGGTCACGCCGCCTTCGATGCGCGTCTTCAGGCCGAAGCCTTCGATGCGCACCTTGTCGCCCAAGGTCAGGCGCAGTTCGACGAACACCGGCAGCGGCGCTTCCTTCGGCGGCACCACGACGCCGACCAGCACCTGATCCTCGCTGGCATCGATACCGCTGTCGCCGCCCAGACCCTTCGGTGTGATGTCGGCGCGCGGCACGCCGAGTTCGCCGGTCAGCTTGGCGCCATCGGCATTGCGGATCAGGCGCAGGTCGGCGTCGATCCAGGCGCGCGCTTCGGCGGTGTTCATCGCCTGCACGTCCTTGCCCTTGATCGTGAAATCGGCAGACAGCGGCGTCGAGTACGGGTCCAGCGTGCCGGCGATGTTCAAGCTGCCGCCACCGGAGTTCAGGCTGCCTTCCAGCGCCAGCGGTGCCTGATTGCGTGCATGCAGTTGCAGCGCGACATCGGTGACTTCGATGCCGGCGATGACCAGCTTGGCGCGGCCTTCGCTGAGCTTCAGATCGCCTTCCAGGCGCGGTTCGCCCACCACACCTGACAGCGTGAAATCGCCCGCCAGCCGGCCGTCGAGCTTGTCGAGCTGCGGCAGCAGCGGTTCCAGGAACGCGAGGCTCGGCACATCGAGGCGGATGCTGCCGCCCAGCGCGCGCGCCTTGAAGTCGTCGCCCGGGGCGGCGTCGAGTTTCGCTTCCAGCGACGCGCCGGCCATCTTCAGGTCCGCCGTCGCTTCGAGCCGGCCATCGACCTGGCGCGCCTGCACACTGCCGGTTTCCAGTTTCAGCAGTGGCGCGTCCGGCAATTGCAGCGAAACCTCGCGCAGGTTCAGCGCCGCTTCGGCCTTCTGCAGATTGCCGCTGCTGAAATCGATCGAACCGGTACCGTCGATACTGCCGCTCACGCGCATCTTCGGATCGAGGAACGGCTGCAGCGCGGAAAGCAGCAGGCGGTCGATGTTCCAGCCCACGCGCGCGCCGTCGGCGAGCACGTTCTGTTCGAGATTGAAGCAGGCGCGTCCGTCGGTGCCGGTCAGGCAGGCCAGTTCCAGCGCGCGACGCTTCTCGCCGACCAGGATGCCGGCCGGCTTGTCCAGCGCCCAGGCCGACAGGCCATCCGGCGTCAGCGACAGCAGGTTCAGCTCGCCGCCCCACTCGCCGCGCACGCGGTCATAGCCACCTTGCAGGCCGAGCTTGGCGCCGCCGCGCTCGGTTGCGGCTTCGAGCACCACGCCGTGATAGACCTCTTGTCCCGTCGCAGTCAGGCTGGCGCTGGCGATCTTCAGGCCGACATTGGCTTCGCGCAGCGTCACTTTCAGGTTCGAAGTGGGGACCAGCGGATCGAGGTCCGCCGTCCAGTCCAGGTGCTGCACGGTCTGCTCACCGAACACGATGTTGCCGAGCTCGCCTTTGGAGACCAGATGCGGCTGCTCGATGCTGCCGTCGAGGGCGAAATCGAAGGCCGCGCGGCCGCGCAGCTCGGGCAGCAGCGCGGCCAGGTCCGGACTGTTGAAGGTGCCGCGCAACGCGAACGGCGGTGTCGCCTGACCGGACAGGTTGAGCTTGGTGCCGCCGGTTTCCAGCTGCACGGTATCGAGCGTGACCAGCGTGCTTTCGGGGGCGAGCAGCGCGCTGCCGACGGCGGCGAGCTTCAGCGGATATTGGCGCAGGCGGGACTTGTCGATCAGCGCGTCGAAGCGCAGCGGCGCGGCGGCGGCATCGTCGGTGGCGATCAGCACCTTGCCGTTGATGTCGCCCGGCCAGTCGGGTGCGACGAGGCTGGGATCGAGATGGCTGATCAGCGCCTGGAAGTTCAGCTTCAGTTCCGGCGTCCAGCGCAGCTTGCCGCTGGCTTCGACCGTGCCCTTGCCGGCGACCAGCTTCAGCGCTTCGAGCTGCGCTTCACGAGTGTCGGTGACGCCGTTGGCATCGAGGCTGAACGGCTGGCCGCGCAGCGAGGAATTCTCGAAGCGGCCATCGAAAGCGATCTGCGGTTCCTCGCCGATCATCTTGGTGGTGGTGGTGATCCGGCCGTTCAGATCGCCGGGGAAATCGGCGACGAACCAGGACGGATCGACATGCTCGAAGCTGGCAACGATCTCCGCCGACAGTGCCGGCGACCAGCGCACTTCGCCGCTGGCATTGATCGAGCCGGGCTGCGGCGCGGCCTTGCGCTTCTTGTCGGTCACCGCAAGTGCGACCGGCAGCGCATCGAGCTTCAGCGAGTCGATCTTGGCGCTGACCAGACTGCCGCTGCCGCCGGTAGCGAGCTTGGCCGAGAACGCCTGCATCGTCGCGCTGGTGGCCAGGGTGTAGCGGTAGTCGTCGAGGCTGCCGTCGAAGGTTGCAGCGCCGATCAGGTCGCTGACCATCGGCGGCTGCTTGTCTTCCAGCACCAACGGCCAGCGCAGGCCGGTCCACTCCAGCTTCAGCGCGCTGGCTACCGCGTTCAGGCCGTAACGGCCCTTGGCGTGCAGGCTGTAGCCGTCCGCCGCCGGATTGGCGCCGGTCACGGTGAGCTGCTGGAAATCGATCTGCTCGGCGCCCATCTGCGCTTCGGCCTTCGCCTGCAGCGGGCCGGTGATCGGCAGGCCGCTGGTCGTAAGCGCGGTGATGCTGAGCTGGCTGCCAAGCCAGCTGGCGATCAGACGAGTGCTGTCGATCACCAGGACATCAGGGCTGCCCGCTGGAGCATCGGCCGAGGCGTGCAGCACGAAGCCGGTCAAGGTAGCGCTGTCGATGACCACGTCGACTGGCAACTGCGTCGGCAGCTTGGTCGGCGTTGGTGGTGGTGGCGGATCGGCCGGCCGGCCTGGCGTCACCGCCAGCGCGTCGATCTCGATCAGCTCCGCATGCAGACGGCCGCGCAGCAGGCTGCTCGGCTGGTGGCGCAGCTTCAGCCGGCCGATGGTGACCAGCAGGCCATCGCTGCTCGTGTAGCGGAAGTCACGCAGCTCGACGTTATCGAGCAACCGGCCATTGGCGTGGCCAACGGTGATCATCCCGCCGGTCAGGTTGCTGAGCTGTGCCAGGCCGAAACGCAGGCCGCGTTCGCTGCCGATGACGAAGATCAGCGTGGCGATCAGCAGCAGCACCGGCAGGCTCAGTCCGGCGAACAGCCAGCGGCCCCAGCGGACTCGGCGCGATGGCGGACGCGGCGGCGGGCTTTCCATCGGGCTATCCGGCGTGATCGTGCTCACAGGCCCACCTGCACGCCGAGGTGCAGTCGCACTGGCGCCGAACCGGGATCGAAAGGATGGGCGAGATCGAGCGCGAAGGCGCCGAACGGCGCGCGATAACGGAAGCCGAGACCGGCGCCGACGCTCGGGTCGACCAGCGGCTTGTCGTTGGCGTCGCCGGCATCGACGAACGCCGCGAGTCCGTATTCGCGCACGAAGTACCAGTCCAGTTCGGCGCTCGCGGTGGTCAGATAGCGGCCGCCGATCACCCGGCCGTTGGCGTCCCGCGGCCCCAGCGACTGGTACGAGTAGCCGCGCACGCTGCCGTCGCCACCGGCGAAGAAGCGCTGCGACGGCGGTAGGTTGTTGAAGCTGCCGACCCAGGTCGCGCCCTGGTCGAGGCGGACTCTCAGGAACAGCTTGCGGGTGACATCGAGCACGCCGCGCAGCTTGACCATGCCCTGGACGAAATTGGTATCGGACAGCAGCAGGTCCGAGCCGCCGTGGAGATCGGTGAACGCATACCAGCCGCGCCGCGGGAAGATCGGATCGTCGCCCTCGGTGTGGTCGAGCGAGATGCCGGGCACCAGCAGCTTGGAGCGCTGGCGCGGGCTTTCCTTGATCGAGTATTCATCGAAGGTGTATTCGAGATAGACGCGCCGCTGCCAGATCTTGCCGCGCCGGTTGTAGCTGGTGCCGATCCGGTACAGGGTTTCCTTGATGTCGCTGAAATCCTGGGTCAGTGCCTGTGTGGTGAAGCTGACCGAATCGCTCGGCAGATGGCCGAACGGCACGCGGTATTCGGCCACCGCAGTAGAGATGCGTGGCGACACGCGGAGATCGGTGCGCAGCTTGTGGCCGAGGCTGTTGATGCGGCGGAAGTCGGCGCCGACCGAGGCGCGCGGGCCGCTGTCAGTGCCATAGCCGAGGCCGTAGCGATAGCTGCGCGGCGCGCGTTCGGTGGTGTTGATCACCATCGGGATGCGGCCGTCTTCGTCGGCCTTGTCCTTCTGCCCTTCGATGTCGACGGTCTGGAAGTAGTCGAGATCGCTGAATGCGAACTGGGTGCTGAGCACTTTTGCCGGATCGTAGTTCTGGCCGGGTTCGAAGGTCAGGTAATTGCGCAGGAAAGCCTCGCGCAGTGCCAGGCCGCCCTCCTGCTTGATGCTGATCTCGCCGAACTGGTAGCGGCGGCCGCTGTCGAGCGTCAGCAGGATTTCGGCGCTGTTGTTCGGCACGTCGATCTTCAGCTCGCGCCGGGTCAGCTTGGCGTCGAGCAGGCCCAGGCTGTAGGCGGTCTGCACGATGCGCGTCTTCAGCGACTCGTATTCCTCGTGCTTGATCCGCTCGCCGAGCTTCAGCGGCCGTGGTCGATTCTTGATCTGCTTCAGCGCTTCGTCTTCGGCGCCATCGCCGATAATCTGGAAATCGATCAGCGAGATCGCCGTTTCCGGCCCCGCGTCAACCTGGTATTCGACGACCCAGTCCGGCTTCGCGCCTTCGAGCTTCGCGGTCACCGTCGCGTTGTACCAGCCGAACGGCTGCAGGGAACCGAGGATTTCCCGCTCGCCCTGCTTGAACAGGCGTTCGACATCGCTGCTGTCGTACTCGCCCTTGTCGGCGTCGATGCGCTTGGCGTATTCGAGGATCGACAGCTTCGCGTAGGCGTTGCCGCGCTCATCCGGCCCGAGGCCACGCACCCGCACGTCGACACCGGCGCGCGCCGGCGCGGCGGCCAGCAGCACGAGGCTCGCCAGCCAGCCGCGCAGCAGCCAACAACTAGCGGCGCGCGATGACGGCATCGAGCTCTAGGCCTGCTTTCTGATTGATGTCGATCGCGATATACGGACGCACCTGATAACCGGCTGCGGTCAGGCTGGCGATCAAGCCATCCGGCCCCAGCCAGTGCGCCGCGCCGACGACGATCAGCTGCCGCTCCGGCAATTTCAGCCGGCGCTTCAGCTCCGGCAGCCAGGCGCGATTGCGGCCGGCCAGCAGATGTTCGTAGACCGCCGGATAGTCATGCTTCATCTCGGCGATCAGCGCTTCGATGCCGCTGCTGTCGTTGTCGCGCCAGGCGCGATACATCTCCACCGGTTCCTCGGTCTTCAGGCCTTTCTCCGCCAGCGCGGCATCGAGAAACTGCGTCGACAGCGGCTTGGCCATGTCGGTGAACAGCGCGATATGGCGCTCGGGGGCCTCGAACCAGGCGATGCCCCGGCCATCGGCCACGGCGGCATCGTGCAGGCGGCGGTCGAGACCGTACTCACCGCTGAAACCGGCGCGCTGGTAGGCGTACAGCTCCAACGACAGCGCGCAGAACCAGGGCCGATAGGTTTCGCATTGCGCCGTCGGCATGCGCAAGGTACGCATCCGCTGGCGCAGGCGGCGCAGGGTGCCGACATCGACTTCGGCGGCAATGCCGTTCGGCGCCGTTGCCGCCTCCAGCATCTGCGCACTGAGCTTGCGGCCCTGCAAGGCGTCGATATCGGACTCGAAGACCAGCGCATCGGCCGAGCGATAAGCCTGGACGATGCCCGTCGGCAGGCGCCCCGCGGCACTCGGCAGCAGATGCACTGAGCCGAGCAGATAGTGGGTGGCTTTCGTGCCCTTCACCTGCCACAGGAACGGCGCATCGGACTCGGCGCGGGCCGCCGTGCTGGCCAGCAGCACCCAAAGGCCGAATAGCCCGAGCAGCAAGCCTCGCGCAGCGTTCACCACGCGGCCGCGATGCCGCAGCTCAAGCAGCATCATCAGCTTCGGTGGCCGTGCTGTTGTCCGATTTCAGCCAGTTGCCGAGTGCAGCCCCATCGAGACCGCCATCCAGGCCAGCGAAATCGAAGGTCTTCGCATCGGCGAGCTGGGAGGGCGCCACGTTCTGCAGCGCCGCGAAGATGTGCTCGATGCGGCCTGGATGGGTCTTTTCCCAGTCGCTCATCAGCTTGCGCACCTGCACCCGCTGCAGCTGATCCTGCGAGCCGCACAAGGTGCAGGGGATGATCGGGTACTGGGCGATGCGCGCGTATTCGATGATGTCCGCCTCGCGCACATAGGCCAGCGGCCGGATGACGATGTGCTTGCCGTTGTCGCTCTTCAGCTTCGGCGGCATCGCCGCCAGCTTGGCGTTGAAGAACAGGTTCAGGAAAAAGGTGGCGACGATGTCGTCACGGTGATGACCGAGCGCGATCTTGTTATAGCCGTTCGCTTCCGCCCAGCTGTACAGCGCGCCGCGCCGCAGTCGTGAGCACAGGCCGCACATGGTCTTGCCTTCCGGCACCACGCGCTTGACCACCGAATAGGTGTCCTGCTTGATGATGTGGAACGGCACGCCGCGCGCGTCCAGATATTCCGGCAGCACGTGTTCCGGGAACCCCGGCTGCTTCTGGTCGAGATTGACGGCGATGACTTCGAACTTCACCGGTGCGGCATCGCGCAGCATCAGCAGCACGTCGAGCATCGTGTAGCTGTCCTTGCCGCCGGACAGGCAGACCATCACCCGATCGCCGTCACGGATCATCTGGTAATCCATGATCGCCTGGCCCATCTGCCGGCGCAGGCGCTTGACCAGCTTGTTGCGCTCCAGGCGCTGGCTCTGGTGTTGCGGCACCAGTAAGCGTTCCGCCAGCTTCTCCGGGGCCACACTCATTGCGGAACCTCGGCCGACAGGCCAGCTTTCTGCGCGCGTTTGACCAGGCTGCGATCGAAGCTCGCGAAGCTGGTGTCGGCCGGCAATCGCGACAGATGCAGCGCGTCGGCGAAATCGAAACCCTGCTCGTAGTGCGCGAGCGCGCTCAGCACCTTGTCCTCGTCCTCGGTGGCCGCGTTGGCCAGACGGATCATCATCCTCAGCGCCATCACGATGCGCTTGCGCTCGTGGCCGTAGACCGCACGCAGCACCCACTCGGTTTCGAGCAGCACGGTGACCGGGAAATACAGCGGTCGCTCGCTGAAATAGCGGCGCGCGACGCCTGTCTGCGCCGGATCGTCATCGACCAGCAGACGCACCACGAGGTTGGTGTCCGGCGCATGGCGACCACTCACTTCTTCGGCCGTTCGGCGCGCAGGCTGGCGTCGAGCCGCGCCGGCCAGTCAGCTTCCGGGATTGCCGGGCCGGCGTGCTTCAGCAGGCCGACCAGATCGTCGACCGAGGTCGGCGTGGCACGGCTCGGCGCTTCGGCCTTCAGCAGCACGCCGTCGGCAGTTTCGATCGCCAGCAGCCGCGTGCCCGGCCGCCAGTGCTTGGCGTCGCGCAGCGACTTCGGCAATACCAGCTGGCCCTTGCTCGACAGTGTGGTGATCGACATCGCGAAATCCGAAAAAGTAAGACGGAAGTAAGTTTACGCGGGTTTTCCGGCTGCCGTGCCCGTCGCCCGGCTCAGCGCTCGCCGGTGGGCTTGTCCTTCGCAGGACCCAGCGCAGCACCCCACTCGTCGTCGCCGATCACGCGCCCCATGTGCCGGGTCAAGAAGGCGAGCTGCTCGCGGCTGGCCGGCACGCGGGGCAATTCGTCGCCATCGGCCTGATTGTCGTCTTCGTGCTCGGGCTTGTCGTTCATCCGTTTGCTCCTTGAGGTACTTCAAGCTTCCAGCCAGAACGTCACCGGCCCATCGTTGACCAAACTGATCTGCATGTCCGCTCCGAACACGCCGCTGCCGGTGCCGGGCCAGATGCGCTGGGCTTCGCTGACCAGACCGGTGTACAGCGCCCGGGCTTCGTCCGGGCTTGC
Source organism: uncultured Nevskia sp. (assembly GCF_903885465.1). GTDB lineage: Bacteria > Pseudomonadota > Gammaproteobacteria > Nevskiales > Nevskiaceae > Nevskia. The sequence goes on along the minus strand of NZ_CAISIQ010000532.1, from coordinate 13,301 downwards.
CGCCGGCGTGAAGCTGGCGCGGGTACCGGAACGGGTGTCCGCCGCCAGCGTGAACTGTGAGACCAGCAGCAGGCCGCCGCGTTCGGCGCCGAGATCGCGCAGGCTCTTGTTCATCCGGCCCGTTTCGTCTTCGAACACGCGGTAGCTCAGCAGGCGTTCGAGCAGGCGCGAACCACGGGCGGCGGTGTCGTCGCGTTCGATGCCGATCAGCACCAGCAGTCCGCGTTCGATGCGCGCCATCGTCCTGCCGTCGATTTCGACGCTGGCGCGGCGTACGCGTTGCAGGAGTCCGATCATCGAGAGCGTGTAGGGGCGGTCGGGCAATAATGGCGGGATGCAGACTGTACTTCGCGCGCTGTTCCTCCTGCTCGGCTATCTGCCGCTGGCCGTGCTGCATCTGCTCGGCGCTGCTCTCGGCCGGCTGCTGTGGTGGTTGCCGAACGGCCTCCGGCGGATCACCGAGCTACATCTGGCCCGTTGTCTGCCGGAACTCGATGACGCAGCCCGCAGCCGCATCGCCCGCGCCAGCCTGATCGAAAGCGCGAAAGCGGTGCTCGAAGCGCCGGCCATCTGGTTCGGGCCGCTAGGCCGTCGCCAGCACTGGCTGGCCGATCCGGCGGCGTTGGCGACGATCCGCGCCGCGCAGGCACAAGGCAAAGGCGTGATCCTGCTGACGCCGCATCAAGGTGCTTGGGAACTGGCCAGTTTCTTCTGCGCGCAGGCCGCGCCGATCACCGTGCTCTACAAGCCGCAGAAGGGCGCTGCCGATACGCTGATCCGCGAAGGCCGCGCGCGTGGCGCGCCGGTGACGCCGGTGCCGACCACTGGCGCCGGCGTCAAGGCCTTGCTGGCGGCACTGAAGCGCGGCGAGATGGTCGGCATCCTGCCCGATCACGATCCGCCGGAATCTTCCGGCACCGTGTTCGCGCCGATGTTCGGCATCTCGGCCAACACCATGGATCTGGTCACCAAGCTCGCTGCCCGCAGCGGTGCGCCGGTGCTGCTGATCGTGGCCGAGCGTCTGCCCGCTGCGCGCGGCTTCCGCTTTCATCTCTGGCCGGCACCTGCCGACATCGCCGATGCAGCAACGGGTCCGGCAGTGATGAACGCGGCGGTCGAAACCTGCGTGCGGGCATTCCCCGAGCAGTACTGGTGGAGCTACAAGCGTTATCGTCGGCGACCTCCGGGCGAGCCGGATTTCTATCGCTCGCCGTAGAACCGTGTTCTGTCCAACCACTCCGCAACCATGGCCCACGAATTCCTGATCGAAGCACGCGGGCTGAGCCGTCGCTACGGCAGCCACACCGCTGCCAGCGACATCAGCCTGTCGCTGCGCAAGGGCGAAATCCTCGGCCTGCTCGGCCCGAACGGCGCCGGCAAGTCGACGACCATGAAGATGCTGGCCGGCGTGCTCGCGCCCAGCGCCGGCACGGTGATGATCAACGGCGTGTCGTTGGCAGATGATCCAAAGCGCGCCAAGCAGAGCCTGGGTTATCTGCCCGAGCTGCCGCCGGTCTATCCGGAGCTGACGGTCGACGAATACCTGCGCTACTGCGCCAGCCTGCATGGTCTGCGCCGCAGCGAACGCGCAGCGGCGCTGCAGCGGGCCAAGCAGTCCTGCGGCTTGAGCGAAGTGTCGCGGCGGTTGATCGGCAATCTGTCGAAGGGCTATCAGCAGCGGGTCGGCATCGCCCAGGCGATCATCCATCGCCCAGCGGTGGTGATCCTCGACGAGCCCACGGTGGGCCTCGATCCGATCCAGATCCTGGAAATCCGTCGGCTGATCAAGGCGCTGGGCCAGGAGCACGGCGTGATCCTGTCCAGCCACATCCTTCCGGAGATTCAGGCGGTTTGCGCTCGGGTGATGATCATTCACCGCGGCCGTCTGGTGTATGCCGAGCCGCTTGCCACGGCAGGCAGCGAAGGCTTCAAGACGATTATCGCCGGCTTCCTGCGGATGCCGGCCTTCGATGTGTTGCTGAGCTTGCCCGGTGTCGGCGAGATCGAAACCTTGGCCGGCAGCCAGATTCGCATCACGGTCAACAACGCAGGCGATGATCCGCGCGCTGCGATCGCCGAAGCCGCCGCCGCCCACGGCTGGGGCCTGATCGAGCTGCATGCCGAACGACGGACCCTGGAAGAAATCTTCGTCGAACTCAGCACGGGCGACGCCCATACGCTGGAGGAAGCCGCCTGATGCCGATCGTCTTGACCATCGCCCGTACTGAAGCGCGGCGCATCTTCGTTTCGCCACTCGCGTGGACCGTGCTGGCCGTGCTGCAGAGCATTCTCGGCGTGGTCTTCCTGCTGCTGATCCTCGACTACGCGCAGAACCCGCGCGGGCCGGAGTCCTCGGTCGGTTTGTCGGACTACATCGGCGGCGGCCTGTATTCGTTCGCCACCCTGGTCCTGCTGCTGGTAATGCCGCTTTTGACCATGCGGCTGTTCGCCGAGGAACGGCAGAATGGCAACCTGACCTTGCTGCTGGCATCGCCGGTGTCGCTGATCGAGATCGTGCTCGGCAAGTTTCTCGGGCTGTTCTCCTTCATCGCCGCGACCATCCTGCTGCTGGCGGCGATGCCGTTGATGCTGCTGGTCGGCTCGAACCTCGATCTCGGCCGTATCGCCGCCGGCCTGCTGGGCTTGAGCCTGATGATGATGGCGCTCGGTGCCGCCGGCCTGTACGTCTCCAGCCTCACCCGTGAACCGACGATTGCGGCCGTCGCCAGCTTCGGCCTCCTGCTGATGCTGTGGCTGATGCAGGTACTCAGCTCGCAGCCAGGCTGGATCGGCAAGCTGCTCGGCTATCTGGCGATCGTCGGCCACTTCGAGAATCTGCGGCGCGGCATTTTTTCCTCGGTCGACATCGTCTATTACCTGTTGTTCACCGTCCTGTTCCTGTGGCTGGCCGTGCTGCAGCTCGACAGCGAGCGCAACTGATGAAGCTCCTGAAGATGCTCGCAGGCCGCCGCTTCCAGCGCCGCCTGAACACCGTGCTGATCGTGCTCGTGGTGCTGCTCGCGGCAATGGTGTCGACGCGCTACAAGATCGAGGCCGACTGGACTTACGACAACCGCAATACGCTGACCGAAGGCAGCCGCCGCCAGCTGGCGGCGATGCCGGATGCGATCCGCGTGCTGGTTTTCGATTACCCGAACAGCGAAACCCGCGGCGAAGTGCAGGCGCTGGTCGCGCGCTATCAGCGGGTGAAGAAGAACCTGTCGTTGGAGTTCATCGATCCGGGTGCCGAGCCGATCAAGGCGCGCAGCTACAAGATCAGCCGGCCCGGTGTTGCGGTGCTCGAATATCAGGGCCGCCACGAGACGCTGGAGCAGCTCGGCGAAGCGGAAATCGCCGCCAGCCTGCAGCGCCTCGCCGATGCCGGCGAGCGCTACGTGCTGTTCCTTCAAGGCCACGGCGAACGCTCGATCACGCCGGGGCCGGGTGCGACCCAGTACGACCTCACGCTACTCGCTGAAGCGCTCGGCGAGAAAGGCTTGAAGGTGCTGCCGCTGAACCTGCTGACCACGCCGAAGATTCCCGACAACACCTCGGCGCTGGTCATCGCCAGCTCGACACAAGCCTTGCTCGACGGCGAGATCGCGACGATCCGCGGCTACGTCGAACGCGGCGGCAACCTGCTGTGGCTGACCGATCCGGATTATCCCGCCGGCCTCGAACCGCTGGCCCATAGTCTCGGCATTCACTGGCTCAACGGCACGGTGATCTTCGCCAACTACGCCGCTGTCGGCTCGCCGAGCCCGGCCGTGTTCCTCGCCGCCAGCTATCCACCGAACCCGATCACCGGAAGCTCTGCGGGGCAGTTCGCGAAGATCACCTCGTTCCCGCTGACGCGCGCGCTTGAGTTCGATACGCCTGCGCTTCCGAAAGCCGCCGGCTGGACTTACGCGCCGATCATCGAGACCCAGGCCGACGCCTGGCTGGAGACCGGCAGCATCGACGGCGAGGTCGCCTTCGACAAGGACGTCGACCGCCGTGGCCCGCTGACCATCGGCCTGAGCATGAGCCGTGAGTTGCCCGCCGCTGGTTAGCAGGCCAAGCGCAATCAGCGCATTGCCCTATTTGGCGATGGCGATTTCCTGTCTGACCTGATGCTGGAGCGCGACGGCAACAAGGCTCTCGCGGTCGCCCTGCTGCAATGGCTGTCGTCGCGCGATGCCCTGATCGACGTCGACGTGCCGCGCGCCCCGGACATCGCCCTGAACCTGCCGCCGTGGGCGTTCTGGCTGGCCGGCGCCGGCTTCACCGCGATCATTCCGCTGTTGCTGCTCGGCTTCGGCATCGGCCGCTGGCTGATTCGTCGTCGCCAGTGACCTCCGGAAACCCGCCATGAAAACCTCTACCGTCAACCTGCTGCTGGCGATCACTGCCGTCGGCCTGGCCAGTCTCGTGGTCGTCGACCAGACGAAGCAGGAAGCGAAGCTGTCAGCCGCGATCGCCCCGAAGCCGCCGCTGACCGCCATCGATGGCAACGCCGTGCATCGCATCGTTTTGCACAACGCCGGCAGCCCTGACATCCAGTTGGAAAAGACCGCGATCGGCTGGCAGCTGACCGCGCCGGTGCAGCTGCCAGCCGATCTGGTCGAGATCGGCATGATCACCGAACTGCTCGGCGCCGAAACCCATGGCGACATCGACGGCAGCAAGATCGAGCGCGCCAAGCTCGGCCTCGGTCCGCCGCACAGCACCATCGAACTCGATGGCACCGTGCTCGCCATCGGCGACATCGAGCCGCTGAAGCAGAGCCGTTATGTCGAAGTGAATCCCGGCAAGCCGGACGCGCGCATCCGCCTGATCAACGACTTCCCGCCTGAGCTGGTCGACGGTGAATTCACCGATCTCGCCAACAAGGCCCTGCTGCCGTTCGAGGCGGATATCGCCCGCATCGAAGTGCCGGGACTGATCGTCTCGAAAAGTCCGGTCGGCCCCGGCTGGACTTCAGCGCCCACCACCGAAGCCGCGACTTCGCCAGCGCTGCAAGCCTTCGTCGACGGCTGGCGCAGCGCAAGAGCAATCGCGACCTTGCCGCCGGTGGCCGAGAGCAGCGCTGCGACGAAAGCCGATGTCCGCATCACGCTCGCCGATGGCAGCGAGTACCGCTACGCCTTGATCGACAAGGCTGGCGGTCGCTATCTGCAGCGGCTTGATCTGTCCCTGAGTTATCAGCTGGACCCGGGGTTCGCGGAAGGCTTGCTGAAGCTGGTCGCAGCGCCCGCTGCGGCACCGCGCCCATAAGCTTCGCCCATGCCCGAACTCCCCGAAGTAGAAACCGTCCGCCGCGGCGTCGAGCCGTACGTCATTGGTCGTCGCATCACCGAGGTCGTGGTCCGCGAGCCGCGGATGCGCTGGTCGGTGCCGGTGGACTTCGCGGGGTATGCCCTGGGCCAGCGGATCGAAGGCGTCACGCGGCGCGGCAAATATCTGGTGTTCGCGTTGGAAGGCGGCGACCGGATCATCGTCCACCTCGGCATGACCGGCCGGGTGCTGGTGCTCGACGCGGGTCATCCGCTGAAGAAGCACGATCACGTCGATCTGGTGCTCGATGATGGCCGGCTACTGCGTTATCACGACCCGCGCCGCTTCGGCGCCGTGCTGTCTTGGCCGAAGGCCGAGATCGGTCATGTGCTGATCGATTCATTAGGCCCCGAGCCGTTCTCGGAAGCTTTCAGCGGCGACTACTTGTACCAGCGTTCGCGCGGCAAGAAGGTAGCGGTGAAAAGCTTCGTGATGGACGGCCAGGTCTTAGTCGGCGCCGGCAACATCTATGCGGCCGAATCCCTGTTCCGCGCCGGCATCCGGCCAACGCGCCCCGCCGGCCGCGTTACCCGCGCCGAGTACGGACGCCTAGCGACCGAGATTCGCGCGGTACTGAGCGAAGCGATCCTCCAGGGTGGCACGACGCTGCGCGACTTCGCCGGTGCCGATGGTGCCTCCGGCTACTTCCAGCAGGACTTGTACGTCTACGGCCGAGAAGGCCTTGCCTGCCGGAAGTGCGGGACGATCATCAAGGGACTGCGGCTAGGTAACCGGGCCAGCTGCTGGTGTCCGGGTTGCCAGCGCTGAAGCCGCGACCGGCAGAGCGTCAAGGCTTTGGCTCTTGATTTACTCGTGGACGATCTCGAAAGTCGAGTAGACCACCTCTCCATAGCCCGTCGCCGTCTGCGCGTTATTTCCAAGATAGCTGCCGGCTTTGAAGAACAACTGTTCGTTGGCCCAGGTTGAAGACATGTCTCGGACATCGAGCACGATATTGTTCACCAGTGTCGTGATCGTTCCATCGATCAGACGAATTTCATAGGTGAATTTTTCTCCGATGCGGATCGGTACCCGCACCGGGGAGTTCTGTGACGCGCCACCCGCTCGCTTAGTGTTGTAGGCCGAAATAACTTCCGTGGTGCCGTTCGACAGGCGCTGGAAGATCATCTTCATCGGCGGCGAGTTATCGACGCTGTGCAACTGTCCGAAAACCAGCAGGGCTCGCGACGCCGAGCTCATCGCAGTCGGGAGTTGTGTCACTGTCACTGTGCCTTTCTGGATATGGGTGCCGGCGAGGCCCCAGTTGATTCGACTGTTGCCAATCACCACCTGCTCTCGCATTTCAGTACGGCTGTACGAGGAAGTTTCGGTAGTTCCGCCGCCGTTAACGGGTGTCCAAAAAACGGTTTCTCCCCCCGTGGCGCTATATCCGGACTGTGCCCGCTGGCCGGACGAAGGTTGATACCAGTAGGTCGATGAGTAGTTGTCGAGAGCGGAAGCTTCGATTTCATCAGCACCGGCTTTGCCATCCTGGTCGACCGGCAGGGTCAGTTTTCCGTACGCAGACCAGCGTATCTCGACGGGTTCGGGGACGACTACCGGTGGCGGCGGTGTCGGCGGGTTGGGGTCGGTTTCCAGGGTGATGACTCGAAAAACCCTGTTGGGTTGGCCCTCGATGCTCAGTGTCTGTGTCACGGCGGCGCTGTACGAGCTGGAGGCTGCGAGTCGGAGCGTGACCTTGTCCCCGTTGGCAATGGTGCCTGCCGCCGAGGTGAACGCACCATTGTTGATGCGATAGCTCCCGGTGTTCACGGAAATCTTGGACGGAAATATGCGTCCTGGGCCCGTCCCGGCAACCGCGGCCCGGGTTCCGCTGGTCTGCGTGGATCCAGGCGCCGCATTGGTGATGCACTGGATATCGGATGCACTACAAGTGGGAGCGGCGGCGCCGACGGGGCGGAAAGCAGCAAGCACAACCGCGGCTGCGAAATAGATCGCTCTGGTCCCAGACATAGTATTCCCCGATGACAACTTGAAATTAGCGGGCAAATGACATTGCCCGTCTGTACTTCATGGCTTATCCAAGGCATCTATCCCGTGACGCTGGCGATGACCTGAACAGCTAGAACCTGAAACGTAGTGCCTGGGCGATCCTTGCTGCCTTCAAAGGCAGTCTTTCGGCTGGTCGCTGGCAGAAAACAGTATATGGAAAAATACAGTAAGCATTGAAAGACGAGCTGGACCAAGTCCTGGAAAGTTCATTTTCGCCCGCTTTACCAGCTCTCTTATCTTGAATATCTATCGGAAGCAGTAAAAGTCTTTTGGAGAAAACGTAAAAGCACAGTGAACAATTGTCTTCCATCTCTACAGCAATAATCGTACCTGAAAATGCCTGCAGAGAGTCTTAGAAGTCGTTGTGGCAGAAATTAGTTTAGGTATGTGGCTCAACGAACTGATGGCGAAAGATATCTTCCAACTGTTGCGGGCCTGTTAAAACGAGCATCCGGACGAAGATTTTTATTGAGTTCAGCAGTCACAACATCGAGTCCAGCCGGCGCCATCAGCCCGGAACGAATGAGTTTTCGTGCGGCATCTGATCGAAAAAATCAGGATTTCTATCGAATGACAGTTCATCTCTGTCGCGCTCGCCGTCCAGATGCCGAGCGGCTGGGCAGGGCATTTGGGCTCGATGCGCTTTCGCTATTCGCATTCGACTCCTTCAGCTGACGAGCGTCCCGCGTAGCGTCAGCCTGCCGACAGCGTCTAGTCTTCGGCGCCCCACTTGCCGACGGCGTTCATGTAGGCCGGTCGAGCGGAGTGTTCCGGACCATCGCGACAGGAGTTTGAAGTGCCCATCCCGCAACTCACCGACACGCTTACCCTCCCCTGCGGTGCCGCGCTACCGAACCGCCTGTGCAAGAGCGCGATGACGGAGGGTGTAGCCGACGAACATCTGCGTCCGACTTCGCGGCACGAGGTGCTCTATCGCCAGTGGTCCGAGGGCGGTGCGGGTTTGCTGATCACCGGCAACGTGCAGATCGATCGCCGTGTGCTGGAGCGGCCGGGCAATGTCGCGATCGATCCGGCGCGGCCGGATGCTGAGACGATGCAGCGGCTCAAGGCCTGGGCGAAGGCCGGTACCGTTGCCGGCAATCATCTGTGGATGCAGATCAGCCACGCCGGCCGGCAATCGCCGATGTACGTGACCCTGGAGCCGCTGGCGCCGAGCGCGGTGCAGTTGAAGCTGCTCGCCAACTACGCGAAGCCGCGCGCGCTCACCGAGCCCGAGATCCTCGATTTCATCCAGCGCTACGCGAACGTCGCCGCCACTGCGCGCGAGGCGGGCTTTACCGGCGTGCAGATACACAGCGCCCATGGCTATCTGCTGTCGTCGTTTCTGTCCGGCGTCACCAACCTGCGGACCGATGCCTGGGGTGGCAGCCTGGAGAACCGGGCGCGGATGCTACTGGAGACGATCAAGGCGACGCGCAAGGCGGTGGGCGCGGACTTCCCGATCAGCGTCAAGCTGAATTCGGCGGACTTCCAGAAAGGCGGCTTCACCAACGAGGAATGCCTGAAGGTGGTCGACTGGCTGAATGCGGCCGGGATCGATCTGCTCGAAGTCTCCGGCGGCAGCTACGAACAGCCGCGCCTGCTCGGCTACGAGGGCAAGGCCAAGGACGTAGCCGGCTATCGCGCACCGGATCAGGCCGAAGCGCAGCCGCAGCTCCCGAAACAGCTGGACAGCACGCGCAAGCGCGAGGCCTACTTCCTCGAATACGCCGCGGCGATCCGCAAGGTCGCGACCATGCCGATGCTGGTCACCGGCGGTTTCCGCACCCGTGCCGGCATGGACGAAGCGCTGGCCAGCGGCGACTGCGATCTGATCGGCCTCGGCCGGCCGCTATGCGGCGAGCCGGATCTGCCGAAGCGCCTGCTGAGCGGCGCGATCAGCGAACTGCCGCGCTACGAGAAGCGCATGCAGCTCGGCCCTGGCATCTTCGCGCCGACCACCAAGGTGCACCTGTTGCGGCTGATCAACGTGTTTGGCCAGCAGGGCTGGTATTACCTGCAGGTGATGCGTCTGGCCGATGGTCTGAAGCCGAACTTCAAGCTTGGCGTGTTCGGCGCATTTGTCGGTTATCTGTTCGACGAGTACAAGAAAGCCTGGCGCATGCACAGCGCCCGGCGTGCGGCGGCGAAATCCGCCTGATCGCTTTCAAGCGAGGAGAGCAGCGAATGAGCAAGACCAGCGACGCAGCATCAGCCAATCCACCCACCGCGAGCTTCCGCGAGTTCTATCCGTTCTATCTCGGCGAGCATTCAAATCGCACCTGCCGACGGCTTCACTTCATCGGCACCAGCCTGGTGATCGCCACATTCGTCTACGCGCTGCTCACCGGCCGCTACACCGCGCTGTGGTTCATGCCGCTGTTCGGCTACGGCTTCGCTTGGGTGGCCCATTTCTTCATCGAGAAAAACCGTCCGGCGACCTTCAAGGCGCCGTTCTACAGCCTCGCCGGCGACTTCGTGATGTTCAAGGACATGCTGATCGGGCGCATCCCGTTCTGAACCGGCGCGGACGCGGGGCGTAGAATTCGCCCCGCGCACAGCGCGCAGTTCGTTGGGGTGCTCTCATGTCGCAGCATTTCGATGTCATCGTCATTGGCGGCGGCCACGCCGGCACCGAAGCCGCGCTGGCGGCTGCCCGCAGTGGCGCTCGCACCTTGCTGGTCACCCAGAACATCGAGACGCTCGGGCAGATGTCCTGCAACCCGGCGATTGGTGGCATCGGCAAGGGCCATCTGGTCCGCGAGATCGATGCCCTCGGTGGCGCGATGGCGCATGCCGCCGATCGCGCCGGCATCCAGTTCCGCATCCTCAATGCTTCGAAGGGCCCGGCGGTGCGCGCGACCCGCGCCCAAGCTGATCGCATGCTCTATCGCGCCGCGGTGCGCGAGCTGCTCGAGAATCAGCCGAACCTGTCGCTGTTCCAGCAGGAAGTCGATGATCTGATCGTTGAAGGCGAAGCGGTGCATGGTGTGGTCACCCGCGCCGGCCTGCGCTTCACCGCGCGCGCCGTGGTGCTGACCGTCGGCACTTTCCTGGCCGGCAAGATTCACGTCGGCATGGTCAATCACCAGGGTGGCCGGGCTGGTGATGCGCCGAGCAATGCGTTGGCCGCGCGTCTGCGCGAACTGCCGCTGCGCGTCGGCCGCCTCAAGACCGGCACGCCGCCGCGCATCGATGGCCGCACGATCAATTACGACGGCTTGATCGAGCAGCCGGGCGATACGCCGACGCCGGTGTTCTCGTTTCTCGGCTCGGTCGCCGAGCATCCGCGTCAGGTGTCGTGCTGGATGACGCATACCAACGAGCGCACCCACGAGATCATCCGCAGCGGCTTCGATCGCAGCCCGATGTTCACCGGTGTCATCGAAGGCACCGGGCCGCGCTATTGCCCGAGTGTCGAAGACAAGGTCAATCGCTTCGCATCGAAGACTTCGCATCAGGTGTTCATCGAGCCGGAAGGCCTGAACACCCACGAGGTTTATCCGAACGGCATCTCCACGAGCTTGCCGTACGACATCCAGGAAGCGCTGGTGCACTCGATCAAGGGTTTCGAGCGCGCCCACATCACGCGGCCGGGATATGCGATCGAGTACGACTACTTCGATCCGCGCGATCTGCAGATGAGTCTGGAAACCAAGGCCATCGCCGGCCTGTTCTTCGCGGGTCAGATCAACGGCACCACCGGTTACGAGGAAGCGGCAGCGCAGGGTCTGCTGGCCGGCATCAATGCCGCGCGCAAGTCACGCGAGGAAGCGCCGTGGTGCCCGGCGCGGCATGAGGCCTACATCGGCGTGCTGGTCGATGACCTGATCACCCGCGGCACGGCCGAGCCGTACCGCATGTTCACTTCGCGCGCCGAGCATCGCCTGCTGCTGCGTGAGGACAACGCCGATCTGCGGCTGACACCCGTTGGCCGCGAGATGAATCTGGTCGACGATGCGCGCTGGGAAGCGTTCAGCCGCAAGCGCGATGCGATCGAGGCCGAAAGCGCGCGGCTGTCTTCGCACTGGCTGAAGCCCACACAGCTCGGCACGCCGGCGATGGTCGAAGGCTTTGGTCCTGCGTCGGCTGACAACGGTGCCTCGGCGCTCGATCTGCTGCGTCGGCCGGAAGCCAATATCGCCGCGCTGAAGCGCTTCGGGCTGATGAGCGAGGACATCGACGACGCGGTCGCCGAACAAGTCGAAATCCGCGTCAAGTACGCCGGCTACATCGAGCGCCAGCAAGTCGAGATCGCCCGCGCTGCGCGTTACGACGATGCACCGATGCCGGTCGATCTCGATTACGCGGCGGTCACAGGCCTGTCGAACGAAGTGCGCCAGAAGCTTGCGGCGCATCGTCCGCAGACGGTCGCGCAGGCCGGCCGCATTTCCGGCGTCACGCCGGCGGCCGTGTCACTGCTGCTGGTCCATCTCAAGAAGCTCGGCCTGCTCAGACGCACGGCCTGAGCTCAGCCAACCGCAATCAGCAGAGGTGGCTGATCGCGCGCAGCACGTCCGAGCGCGAAATCTGCCCGACCAGTTGGCCGTTCTCGATCACCGGATAGCGGCGGAATGGCGCGGTGGTGAACATCGTCGCCAGTTGCGTGAGATTGGTTTCCGGATCGACGGTCACCGGTTTCTCGCTCATGTACTGCGCCACCGGCCCGGCGATGCAGGTGTCCTGCGCGGCGGTCAGCGCCACTTCGAGACAGTCGCGCTGCGACAGGATGCCGACCAGGTTGCCCTTGGCATCGACGACCGGCGCACCGGAGATGCCTTTCTCGACCAGCGTGTGTACGGCGTGCATCACTTCCATGTCCGGCCGGAAGGTGACGAGCTTGGTCGTCATGTAATCGCGGACCTTGACTGAATCAAGCGTTGCCATTCTAGTTTTCTCCCTGCACCTGCGGCGACAGTAGCGCGCAGGTGCAGCGGAAACAACCTAGAGAGGTAGGGGGCGAGCCCGTTCTTCCGTCATAGCGCGCCGTCGAACAAGCCGGACGGCGGCGGTTCGATGCCTGCCTTCGGCAGCACCCCATGCAGGGCTGCACCGTGCTCGCGCAGATAAGCACGCCAGTGCACGTGATCGTCCATCTGCTTTTCGACCAGCCGCCAGAAGCGCGGCGAGTGATCGAGATGGCGGCGATGACAAAGCTCGTGGATCACCACGTAGCGCAGCGCATCACGTGGCGCCATCACCAGCCGCCAGTTCAGGCTGATCAGCCCATCCGGCGTGCAACTGCCCCACAGCGATTTCTGATCGGCGATGCGCGGGCCGATGAAGCTGACACCCAGGCGCTGCGATTCGCTTTCGAGCAGGCTGCGGGCATCGCTGCGGGCCAGCTTGCTGAGCGCTGCGCGCAACGTGTGGGCCAGCAGTTCGGTGTCGACGCTGTCGGCGGTCGAGCAGAACAGGCTGACTTCATGATCGAAGCGGACCATCGGCCGTGCGATGCGCGACAGCACAATGCGCAGCGGCAGTTTCTGTCCGCGCAGCGGAATGGTATCGGTGCCGTCCCAGCGCAGCGGCGGATGGGTCGGCACTCTTGCGGCGCGCGATTTCAGCTCGACGAGCTTGATGCGGATCCATTCCTCGCGGCTCTTCAGAAAGGCGTGCGCAGTGCTGCGCGGCACGCGCTTCGGAATCACCAGCAGCACGTTGCCATCGGGCCGGACTTCGATGCGGATGTTGCGGGCCCGCGCGCTGACTCGTTCAGTCAGCTGCAGCGGCGCAAAAGGTCCGAGCAGATCGGCCATCAGTGCAGCCGGGCCACGCAGCCGATGCGAGCCGAAGCTTCGTGGGTCACATCAAGAGGGGTTTGCGTGAAAGCAATCATGAGGCGCAAGGCTGCAACAGTTGGGGAATTGTATTCGTGCTACGCGTCAAACGTGCCAATGGACGCTACGAACGGTGCAGCGCGGCCGCTTCAGTCTTCGCGATAGCCGATGCGGGCGAGCAGACCATCGAGT
>NZ_CAISIQ010000531.1 GCF_903885465.1 uncultured Nevskia sp. | reverse complement strand
TTCCGCGCATCGCACGCCGGACCTGCTGTTCGAATACGCCGGCAACGCCGCTGCGCGCGGCTTGAAGGTGATCATCGCCGGCGCTGGGGGCGCGGCTCATCTGCCGGGCATGGCGGCTTCGAAGACGCGCCTGCCGGTGCTTGGCGTGCCGGTGCAGTCACGGATGCTGTCGGGAGTCGATTCGCTGCTGTCGATCGTGCAGATGCCGGCCGGTATTCCGGTCGCCACCTTGGCGATCGGCGCCGCCGGTGCGACCAATGCCGCGCTGCTGGCTTGCGCCATTCTGGCGACGGCCGATCCGGTGCTAGCTGCCAGGCTCGATGCCTTCCGCGCCGCCCAGACTGCGAAAGTGCTGAACGACGGCGCACTGCCGCTGCCCTGATCACCCGCGACCACGCTCCGATGAAAACGGGAATGAAGATCGGCGTCCTCGGCGCCGGCCAGCTTGGCCGCATGCTGGCGTTGGCCGGCTATCCGCTGGATGTCGATTTCGTCTTCCTCGACCCCGCGTCGGAAGCCTGTGCCGCGCCGCTGGGCGAACACATCCACGCCGATTACAACGACGAAGCCGCGCTCGCCGAATTCTGCTCGCGGGTCGACATCGCGACCTACGAATTCGAGAACGTGCCGAACCTAGCTGCCGAGTTCGTTGCCGCCCGCGTGCCGCTGCATCCGGCACCGCGAGCGCTGACCGCCGGCCAGGATCGGCTGTCGGAGAAAGCGCTGTTCGTGTCGCTGGGCATTCCGGTGCCGACGCACGCCGCGGTGGATTCCCGCGCCGACCTCGATCGCGCCGTGGCCATCACCGGCTTGCCGGCAGTGCTGAAGACGCGGCGCATGGGCTATGACGGCAAGGGCCAGGCGGTGCTGCGCACATCGGCTGATCTCGATGCCGCCTGGGCTGCGATCGGCAGCCAGCCGCTGATCCTGGAAGCCTTCGTACCGTTCACCCGCGAAGTGTCCTGCCTCGCGGTGCGCGCACAGGATGGCCAGATGGCCTTCTATCCACTGGTCGAGAACGTCCACCGCGCCGGCATCCTGCGCACCGCCACGCCAACCGTGAACGATCCGCTGCAGACGCAGGGCGAGGACTACGCGCGCCGCGTCGCCGAGCATCTGGGTTATGTCGGCGTGATGGCTTTCGAGTTCTTCGTCGCCGCTGGCCGGCTGATCGCCAACGAAATCGCGCCCCGCGTCCACAACTCCGGGCACTGGACCATCGAAGGCGCAGAAACCTCGCAGTTCGAGAATCACCTGCGCGCGATCGCCGGCCTGCCGCTCGGTTCCACGGCGCTGCGTGGCGCCTCGGTGATGGTCAACTACATCGGCCTGGCGCCCGAGCTGGAGCTTGCTACCGCGCTGGAAGGCGTGCACACGCACCTGTACGGCAAGATGCCGAAGCCGCAGCGCAAGATCGGCCACGCGACGGTGACCGCCCCGGACGCTGCCGCCCTCCAGCTTCGGCTCGCCAGGCTGCTGGCGATCCTGCCAGACGGCGGCTAGGGCCGGTTCGCGAGCCGGATCAGACCGGTGTGGCGAGCAGCTCGGCCAGATGCTTGTCGAGCTGCGGGATGTAGCCCGGATCTGCCCCGAACAAGGCCAGATGGCCGTCGATCGACTGGATCGGCCGGAACTCCGCCCCCGGAATCAACTTCGCTTCGCGTTCGCAATCGACCGGCGGGAAGAACATGTCGCTGCTGATCGGCATGACAAAGGTTTTCGCCTTGATCCGCCCGAGTGCCGCCGCCAGATCGCCGCCGGTGTGGCGGCTGACATCGCCGTTGCGCCACTTCCAGGCCATCGCCAGCAGCGCGTTCGGGTCCATGACGCCGAAGAAGCCGTTCATGAAATTGGTGACGAAATCGTCGAGCGACGAGAAACCGATCGCGGCCATGCGGCCCTGGGCATAGAACTCGGTGCTCCAGCCCATCACGCCCCAGAGCTTCGCGTGGCGGCGCAGGCCGTCGCGAACATCCATGTGCGAGCTGTACCAGCCGTTGTTGTAGCCAGGATCGGAGGTGATCGCTTCACACAGGATGTCGGCGAACAGCTGGTCGTGGATGGTGTTCTTCGCAGTGCCGGCCAAGGGTGCTGCGCGCTTGACCATGTCCGGATAGCGCACCGCCCATTCGTAGGTCTGCTGGGCGCCCATCGAGCCGCCGGTGACCAGCACGAGTTCGGTGAGGCCGAACTTCTCGGTGAGCAGCTGATGCTGAGCGCGCACATCGTCGCCGATCCGCACCTTCGGAAAGTTGGCCATGCCGGCCGGGAACGGCGTGTTGTGCGGCGACGACGACAGGCCGTTGCCGATCTGGTTGACAATAACGATGAAGTACTTCGCCGGATCGATCGCGCGCCCGGCGCCGGTGTAGACCTGCTCCATGATCTTCGAGGTACCCGAAAACCAGGTGGTGATCAGGATCGCGTTGTCCTTGGCCGCATTCAGCGTTCCGAAGGTCGCGTAGGCCAGCTGGCAGCCGCGGATCGTGCCGCCGTCCTCGAGCGCGAAATTGCCGAGGTCGAAGCTTTCATACGGGCCGTGCACGGCCTGCGAGTAGTACGGGTTGTCGATCATGCGGTCTCCTCCGGTTTGACGTGTCGTTATGGCGACGAGCCTAGCCGAGTGCGATGGCCCGTCGGGCTTCCAATCAAGGCCCTAGGGTTTGCCCGCGCCCTTAGTGCCAACGCTGATCTGCTACGTTCGCCGCCGTGAAAAAGACCATCTTCATTACCGATCATCCTTGGCCCGATCTCGATTTCGAGCGCGAACGGTTCGAAGCCGCCGGCCATCGACTGGTCTCGGGGCTTTCGGCCGCCTTGCCAGGCCGCGAGATAGAAGCGATTGCCGAACGCGAACGACCGCAGGCGATCATGACTTGCTGGGCCGAAGTCTCCGCTACGGCGATCGGCCATTGCCGCGATCTGGCGATCGTCGCCCGCTATGGCGTCGGCCTCGACAACATCGCGCTCGATGCTGCCTGGGCTGCCGGCGCTCGGGTCACCAACGTGCCTGACTACTGCGTCGAGGAAGTGTCCGACCACGCGGTGGCGATGTTGCTGGCCTGGTCGCGCGGCATCGTCCAGTGGGATCGCGAGGTCAAGCGCGGCGTCTGGGATCCCTCACAGGCCCGCCTGAAGCGCACCCGCGGGCTCACTGTCGGTCTGGTCGGCTATGGCCGTGCCGGCAAGCTCGTCGCCCGCAAGCTATCGGGCTGGGGCTTACGAGTCATCGCCTGCGGCCGCACGCCGCCGACTGGCGATGACGCCGCCCAGGTCGAGTGGATGACGCTGGATGCGCTGTTGCCGCAGGCCGATGCCGTGATCGCGCTGCTGCCGCTGTCGGCCGCTACCGCGAACCTGTTCGATGCCGCACGTTTCGCACAGATGAAGCGCGGCGCGCTGTTCATCAACGTCAGCCGCGGCGGGCTGGTCGACAACGCGGCGATCCTCGATGCCCTCGATTCCGGTCAGCTCGATACCGCGGCACTCGACGTGATCGCCGGCGAGCCGAATCCGCCGGCCACCATCACTGCGCATCCGCGGGTGATCGCGACACCGCACATCGCGTTCTCCAGCCCGGACGCGATTCAGGAACTACGCGAGCGGACCGTCGAAGAAGTGTTGCTGGCGCTGCGCGGTGAACCTGCGCGCGTGCTGGTGCAACCGACCGGTCGCTAGTAGCACGGCTGATCAGCCCCGCCGCAGGTAGTTCGCGTTCTCGGCCCACAGCGCTCGGTAGCACTCAGATGCATAGCTCGAAGGCTCGCTGATCACCACCGGCGCCCGCGTTTCGCCCATGCGCTCGATCGACGAGGCATAGGGAATCACGGCCTGACAGACATCCTTCATCGCCTTCGGCGGCTGCTCGATCAAGCCCTTGTGCAGCAGGCGGCGACGATCGGCCATCGACCAGAACGGGCGCAGACGTGTACGCGGCAGCTCGTTGGCCTTGAAGTAGTCGATCAAGGTCATCAGCGCGCGCAAGGACAGATGCGTCGGCACGGTGGGCACCAGGATGCGATCGACGGCGGCGAAGATGTTGTCGGCAACGTGCGACAGACTCGGCGGGCAATCGAGCACCAGCAGCGAGTACTGCTCGGACAGCGGCTCGATCAGGTTTTTGAGCGTGTCGTGGCTGTTGTTATCCTTGCGCAGCCAGACATCGAGATGGCGCGCTTCAAGATCGGCCGGAATCAGATGCAGCAGTTCGTGATGCGGCGTCTCGACGATGCGCTTGCCGATCGGCGCAGTACCGCGCCAGATCGCCTTGTCAGGCGCCTTGGCGCCATCGCCGTGCAGGTACCAGGTGGCAGCACCCTGGGGATCGAGATCCCAGAGCAAGGTGTGCAGGCCGGACTCGGCGGCGAGATAAGCCAGGTTGACCGCAGCGGCCGTCTTGCCGACGCCGCCTTTGACGTTGTAGATCGCCAGCGTTTTCATGCGCGTCTCCGAACAATGCGAGCAATGTCCCGCAGTTCGGCTGCGGGATCAATGCTCCCAGATTCAGAACGTCTGCACGTGCGCGGCGACGGCTTTCACTGACGCTTCATCGAGCGGCGATGGATACAGCTTCGGCATCTTCGATGACGGGTTCTTGATCCATTCGATGGTCTTGTCCAGGTTCTGGCGCTTGGCGAGGCCTTTCAGTGACGGACCAAGGCCGCCTTCGCCACCGCTGCCATGGCAGGCTGAGCAGATCTTGCTGTAGATCGAACTGCCGTTTGCCGTGCTGCTGCTGTCCGCCGGCGAGGCATTGGACACCAGCCGGCTTTCGCCCTTGCCGCCGAGCTTGTAGAGAATCAGCGTCGGCACGCCGCTGCCGCCAAAAGTGGCGCGCGAAACATTGCCCGAGGTCGCGGCCACGTACTGGATGCCGCCCAGCGCGTAGCTGATCACGCCGCCGGCGACGGCGCCGCCAGTGGCGGTCTTGTACAAGACCTGGCCGTTGGCGCTGTCGAGCGCGAAGAAATTGCCGGCCATGTCACCGCTGAACACCACGCCGCCGGCGGTCGGCGTGACGCCGGCGACGACCGGACCATCAGCCTTGTAGCTCCAGCGAATCTTGCCGTTGTCCGGATCTACCGCATGCACCCAGCCGTAGGCCTCGTCGTCCATCTTCCAGGTGCCGCCGAGCATGAACTGGCCGGGGATGAAGTCCTTCTGCGGCTTCGGCGTGATCGTCGAGCACCAGTCGACGACGCCGACGACGATCGCCTTGTTCTTGGCATCGAAGGCCGGGCCGTTCCATTCGACACCGCCCAGGATGCCCGGACAGGTGCGTAGTCCAGCCGTCGTGGCTTGCACGCCTTCGTTCTCGATGCGGGCGATCGGCGTATCGAACACGCGCTTCTGGGTTTCACGGTTGACGCCATACAGATGGCCGTTCTTCGAGCCGATCGCGGCGATCGGATGGCCGCTGCTGTCGTGGTAGAGCATCGGCGCGGCGCCAAGATCGAGATCGTGGCCATCGTTCGACACGATCTGGTGGTACCACTTCAATGCACCCGTGCGGGCATCGAGCACCAGCATGCTGTCGGTGTACAGATTGGCGCCTGGGCGATGGCCCGGCAGGATGTCCGGTGCCGGATTGCCGACCGGCACGAATACTTCGCCGGTCGACATGTCGATCGAATAATGGGTCCACGAACCGCCGCCACCGTAGCGCGCGGTGCCGCGCTCGTGCCAGGTTTCCGCACCCGGTTCCTTGCCACGCGGAATGGTGTTGAAGCGCCAGACCTCGCGGCCGTTGGCCTGGTCATAGGCCATGATCCGACCTCTGACGCCCCAGTCGCTGCCGGCGCTGCCGATGATCAGCAAGCCCTGCCAGACGATCGGCGCAGCGCTGAAGAACTCTCCCTGCAGCGGGTCGCCGACCTGCTGCTGCCAGACGGTCTTGCCGGTCGCCACATCAATCGCCAGCAGGCGGCCGTCCGACGTGCCGCGAAACAGCTTGCCGTTCGCGTAGGCGACGCCGCGATTGACCGGGAAGACTTCCGGCTGCTCGGGCTTGTAGTGATGGCGCCAGCGCTGCGTGCAGTTGGTGGCATCGAGCGCAATGGTGTCCTGCGCCGTGGTCAGGTACAGCACGCCATCGAGCTGGACAAGGCCGGTGTGGAACGAACCGCCGTCATCGACCTTGATCCGGCAGTGCTCGGCCAGCTGGCCGGCATTGGCCGGCGTGATCTGCGCCGGCAAGGCATAGCGTTGACCATCCGCCGTGCCGTTGTAGCTCAGCCAGTTGCTGTCGACTAGCGGGGGCTCTTTGGCTGCCTCTTGGGCTTGTGGCGCTGCCGCGATCAAAGCCAGTGCAATACCGGCGAGCAGGCGCGAAGCCTGGCTCGCGCCTTTCGAATGCGTCATTACCGTCTCCTCGGTCGTATCGATCAGCAGTTCTTGGACTGCTTGCGTCACGACTGTAGAGACGAGGCTCCTGTTTGAACAGCGGGGTCAGCCCGCTGTCCAGTTCGGCCCGGTGATCGTCAGCCTCAGACGTCGAGATTGCCGACCAGCAAGGCATGACGCTCGATGAAATCGCGACGCGGTTCCACGTCTTCGCCCATCAGCGTCGTGAACATCTGGTCGGCCGAAATCAGGTCCTCGACACGGACCTGCACCAGACGGCGCGCCGTCGGATCCAGTGTGGTTTCCCAGAGCTGCTCCGGATTCATCTCGCCGAGACCCTTGTAACGCTGCACATGCAGGCCGCGGCGCGCCTCGGCGATCAGCCAGGTGTAGGCCTCGGCGAAGTTCGTGACGGCACGCGTGCGCTCGCCGCGACGGATCGTCGCACCGGCCTGAACCAGCGCTGCAGCTTCCGTGTTGAACTTCGTAACCAGTTGATAATCCGGGGAATTGAAGAAATCCTCGGCAAACACGTAGCGGTGCGCGAGCCCGTGCACGAGCTGGTTCACGATCAGCGCGGCCGGCTTGTCGGCGTTCGCATCGGCCTTGAGCTCGACCGTGTAGCGCTGCAGCGCATTGCCGGCGTTCAGAGCGATCGAGAAGCGCTCCAGCCAGATCTGGCGATCCGGCTCGCCGACCGGCACCGGCGCGACTTCGAACAGGCGCTCCAGCAGCAGACGATCGTAGTGACGTGACAGACGTTCGATCGAGGTCTGGATGCGCGCGTATTCGCGGGCAAGCTGGGCCAGCTTCTCGGTCAGCACGGGCGCTGCGCCGGCGGCCGGCGTGAAGCTGGCTTCGTCGAGCGCGGCCTTGAGCAGCCAGTCCTCGAGCTCGTGGTTGTCCTTGACGTAGGTTTCGTTCTTGCCGCTCTTGAGCTTGTAGAGCGGCGGCTGCGCGATGTAGACA
>NZ_CAISIQ010000530.1 GCF_903885465.1 uncultured Nevskia sp. | reverse complement strand
GTTCCGCAAGATGGCCGAGCAGATTCCGAAGATCGCCGATCGCGCCAAGCGCGTCCTGGTGCAGCGTCTGTTCCTTGGCAACGCGGTGGAATCCGAGATCGACGGTCAGGGCCGGATCAGCGTGCCGTCGCTGCTGCGCGACATGAAGGCGCTCGGTACCGACGTCGTGCTGGTCGGCGCCTACGATCATTTCGAGCTGTGGTCCTACGCCCAGTGGCAGGCCAACAACAGCGAAGGCCAGATCCACTACGCCGACGCCTTCGCGGCGCTGGCCGTGCCATGAGGCCCCCTCGTGCCGCCTGCATCGCTCGCCCGATCGTCGACAGGGATCACTAGCCGGATGTACTCCCACCGGCCAGTCCTGCTTGATGAAGCCCTGGCCGGACTCGCCATCCGACCAGACGGTATTTATGTGGACGGCACCTTCGGCCGCGGCGGCCACTCCGGCGCGATCCTCGAACGTTTAAGCGATGCCGGCGCGCTGCATGCGCTGGATCGCGATCCCGAAGCTGGCCAGCACGCCTGGAAAGTCTTCACCGGCAAGAGCAACTTCCACTTCCACGCCGCCAACTTTGCCGACCTGGGCCGCGTCGCGCTGGAAGCCGGCATCGCTGGCCACATCGACGGCATCCTGCTCGACCTCGGCGTTTCCAGCCCGCAGTTCGACGATGCCTCGCGTGGTTTCAGCTTCCAGAACGATGGCCCGCTCGACATGCGCATGGATCCCTCGTCGGGCGTATCGGCGGCCGACTGGCTGGCGCGTGCCGATGAGGCCGAGATCGCCGACGTGCTCTACACGCTCGGCGAGGAACGCAACAGCCGGCGGATCGCGAAAAAGATCGTCGAGTCGAGAGTCGCCGCACCGCTTACGACCACCGCGCAGCTCGCCGCGCTGATCGCCAGCGTGCCTGGTCCGCGCTCGTTCAAGATCCATCCGGCCACGCGCGCCTTCCAGGCGCTGCGCATCTACGTCAACGGCGAGTTGTCAGCGCTGGAAACTGTGCTGGCGGCGGCACCGGCACTGCTGGCGCCGGGCGGCCGGCTGGCGGTGATCAGCTTCCACTCGCTGGAAGATCGCATCGTCAAGCGCTTTCTCCGCGATGCCGAGGGCACCGAGCGCGACGTGCTGACCGGCCAGCGCCTGAACAGCGACGGCGCGCCGCAGTTGAAGCGCGTCGAACGCCGCTTCCCGACAGAGGCCGAAACCGATGCCAATCCGCGCGCCCGTTCGGCGGTGCTGCGGGTAGCCGAACGCACGGCCGGAGTCAGCCAGTGAGTGCCACGCCACGCGGCAACAACAAGGGCCGTGCCGGCGGCACGCTGGTGCCGATCACGCTCGGCCTGTTCGTGGTGGTCACCGCGCTCGCCGTCGTCCAGATCAAGAACGAGCATCGCCGGCTGACGGTGAAGGCCGAGGCGCTGCGGGTCGACAACGAAACGCTCGATCTCGAGTGGACCCAGCTTCAGCTTGAAGAAGCCACGCTTGCGCAGCAGGCGAGAGTCGAACCGATCGCTCGCGCGCAGTTCAGCCTGGTCGAGCCTTCGGCCTACCAGATCATCGAGACTCAGAACTACGAAGGCCGGCCCGTTGCACCGGCCGCGGCCGCTATTTCCGACGTTACCGATCCCGCGTCGGCACCGGGTGGCACGCCATGAAGCGGCCGCTGAATCCGGCCCAGCGCTCCTTGCCCGATGCGCCGGGCGGCTGGCGCAGAGTCGCGGTGCTCGGCGTGCTCGGCGTGTTCGCGCTGGCGATCACCGCACGCGCTTTCCAGTTGCAGATTCTCAGCAACGACGCCTACAGCAAGAAGGGCGACAACCAGTACGTGCGCATGCAGCAGATGCGCGCCCATCGCGGCGCCGTGCGCGATCGCAATGGCGAGCCACTGGCCTTGTCGGCGCCAGTGGTATCGATCACCGCCGAGCCGGAAAAACTGCTGGCGGCAACCGGTACTCACGCTGCGCTGGCCAGCCTGCTGCAGGAAAGCCCGGCGGCGCTGGTCACTCGGGTGACCAAGCTGCGCAAGCAGGGGCAGATCTATCTCAAGCATTACCTGACGCCGGAAGAGGGCGCGCAGATCGCGGCGCTGAAGGTGCCGGGCATCGGTATCGAACCGAACTACCGGCGCTTCTATCCGGCCGGTGAAGTGGCGGCCCATGTGGTCGGCTTTCTCGATTTCGAAGGCAATGCCGCCACCGGTGTCGAGCGCAGCGCCGATGAACGTCTGGCCGGCATGCCGGGCAAGCGTCGGGTGATCCGCGACAACAAGAAGCGCATCGTCGAAGACCCCACCGAGCTGACGCCGGCCCAGCCCGGAGACGATGTCGAAGTGACGCTCGATCTGCGCCTGCAGTACCTCGCCTATCGCGAGCTGAAGGCAGCAGTCACCGAGAACCGCGCCAAGGGCGGGCTGATCGTGCTGGTCGATCCCCGCAGCGGCGACATCCTGGCGCTGGCCAGCCAGCCGGGCTTCAACCCGAACCGCTCCGATGTCCGCGATCCGGAAGCGATGCGCAACCGTGCCGTGGCGATGACCTTCGAGCCGGGCTCCACGGTCAAGCCGCTGCTGATCGCCCAGGCGCTGGAGACCGGCGCGATCCGCCCGGATTACACCGTCGACACCGGCAATGGCTTCCTGAAGGTGGCCGATGTCAACGTGCGCGATGTTCATGCCGCCGGCGTCGTCGATCTGGCGACCTTGCTGGCCAAATCCTCGAATGTCGGCGCTGTGCACGTCGGCCAGAAGATGGGCACCGAATCGATCTGGAGCGGCTACACCAAGTTCGGTTTCGGCGACAAGGTGGGCTCCGGCCTGCCTGGCGAAGAACGCACCGTGCTGCGCGACTATCACCGCTGGCGCGCGTCGGACACGGTCACCGCGTCCTACGGCTATTCGTTCACCGCCAACGCGCTGCAGCTGGTGCGCGCCTACTGCGCACTCGCCAACGATGGCCTGATGCCGGCGATCAGCATCTTGAAGCGCGACAGCGCCGTGCCGCCGCAGCGCGTGGTGTCGGCGCATACCGCGCAGCTGGTTCGCGGCCTGCTCGAAGGCGTCATCGTCAAGGGCGGCAGCGGCACCAAGGCCGCGGTACCGGGATATCGTGTGGCTGGCAAGACCGGCACGGTCAAGAAGAACGGCAAGGGCGGCTACATCAAGGGCGCCTATCAGTCGACCTTTGTCGGCATGATGCCGGCCGAGAATCCCAGCCTGGTGGCGCTGGTGATGATCGACGAGCCGGGCAATGGCGATTACTACGGCGGCGCGGTATCGGCGCCCGTGTTTGGCCACGTGATGGCCGGCGCGGCGCGCTTGCTGCAGATCAAGCCGGACGAACTGCCGCCGCAGCCTGAGCCGACGCCGGTAGTGCCGCCGATACCAACGCAGCGAGTCGACATCGGCATGCCGATCGCGAGGGCGCAGCCGTGAACGCTGCACTCGCAACCCGCAGCCTGCGGACGCTGCTCGATGGCTATGCCAGCGATATTCCCGAACTCGCCGTCACCGGTCTGGCGCTCGACAGCCGTCAGCTCCAGCCCGGCGCACTGTTTCTTGCCGTGCAGGGCACAGCCGGACATGGCCTCGCGCACGCCGACGCGGCGCTGAAGCGCGGCGCGGTCGCGATCGCCTGGGAGCCGGCTGCCGGTGTCCCGGCACCAGCGCTGCCGGTGCCGACCATCGCCGTGCCGAATCTTTCCCGCCACGCCGGCGAGATCGCTGCGCGCTGGTATCGACAACCGTCCGCCGCGCTGTTCACCGCCGGCATCACCGGCACCGATGGCAAGACCTCCACCGCGCATCTGATCGCCCAGGCGCTGGATCGCCTCGCGGTACCTTGCGCCTACTTCGGCACGCTTGGCTACGGCCGGCTCGGTCGTCTCGCCGATGCCTCGCACACCACGCCGGACCCGGTGCGTCTGCAGGCCCTGCTCGCCGACAGCCGCGACGCCGACGCCATGGCTTGCGCGATGGAAGTGTCTTCGCATGCGCTCGATCAGGCACGCGTCGGCGGTGTGGCTTTCGATGTCGCCGTGCTGACCAATGTCGGCCGCGATCATCTCGACTATCACGGCACGGTCGAGCATTACGCCGCTGCCAAGCGTCGCCTGTTCGCAGTCGATGGTCTTGCTGCTGCGGTGCTGAATCGCGACGACGCCCACGGCGCTCGCTGGGCCGATGAACTGCTCGCCGCAGGCCGCACGCCGGTCGTCGTCTATGGCCTCGATGGCGCTGCGCCGGCCAGCGGGCAATACCTGATCGGCCGCGCGTTGCGCCTGCATGCCGCCGGCTTGTCGATGCAGATCGACAGCAGCTGGGGCCAGGCGCAACTGGACTGCCGCCTGCTCGGCCGCTTCAACGCCCACAACCTGCTCGCCGCACTCGCCGTGCTGCTTGTGAAAGGCATTGCGCTCGCTGATGCCATCAAAGCGCTGGCCGAATCGCAGACTGTGCCCGGCCGCATCGAAGCCTTCCGCGCCGAGCATGGCCCGCTGGTGGTCGTCGATTACGCGCACACACCGCAGGCGCTCGATGCGGTGCTGCGCGCCGTTCGCGCCCACACCGCCGGCAAGCTGGTTTGCGTGTTCGGCTGCGGCGGCGATCGTGATCGCGGCAAGCGGCCGCTGATGGGTGTGGCAGCCGTCAATGGTGCCGATGTCGCCATCGTCACCGACGACAATCCGCGTTCCGAATCACCAGCCGCGATTGCCGCCGACATCGTCGCCGGCCTGCCGCAAGGCAAAACGGTTCGCGTGATCCACGATCGCGCCGAAGCGATTCGCACCGCGATTGCCGAAGCAGGCAGCGACGATGTCGTGCTGGTTGCCGGCAAGGGCCACGAGGACTATCAGCTGTACGGCGCCGAGCGGCGCTCGTTCTCGGATCGCGCCTTCATTGCCCAGCAGCTCGGTCTGGCGGTGCGCGCATGAGCGAGACCATGGAGCGCTTGAGCGATGTCGCCCGCCGCATCGGCGCCAGCCTGCACGGCACCGATGCCGCGTTCTCTCGCGTGATCACCGATACCCGTCAGCTGCAACCGGGCGATCTGTTCGTCGCCTTGAAGGGCGATCGTTTCGATGGCCATGACTACGTGGCTCGGGCGATGAGCCTCGGCGCGGTCGGCGCGCTGGTGTCGCGGATCGTCGACGGTGGCGGCGCGCAGATTCTGGTCGCCGACACGCTCGATGGCCTGCAGCGCTATTCACAGAGCTGGCGTCAGGATTTCGATATCCCGGTGATCGGCATCACCGGCTCCACCGGCAAGACCACGACCAAGCAGATGGTTGCCGCCGTGGTGGCCGCACGCGGCCCGGTGCTGGCCACGGTCGGCAATCTGAATAATCACATCGGCGTGCCGCTGACCCTGCTGACCCTGCGCGCCGAGCACCGCACGGCGGTGATCGAGATGGGCGCCAGCGGCCCTGGCGAGATCGCGCTGCTGGCCAAGCTGGCGCAGCCGCAGATCGGCATCGTCACCCAGGCGGGCGATGCCCACCTCGAAGGCTTCGGCTCGCGCGAAGGCGTTGCCCATGCCAAGGGCGAACTGTTCGCGGCAATCGCGAGCCAGGCTTCAGGGGGTGTCGCGATCATCAATGCCGACGATCCCTACTCGCCCTTGTGGCGGCAGCTTGCCGGCGATGCTGCGGTGCTGAGCTTCGGCTTGGCCGAGACCGCCGACGTGCGCGCCGAAGATCTGGTCGGCGTGCCCGAGCACGCGCCGGAAGCAACGGCGTTCACCCTGGTCGCGCCGGTCGGGGGTGCCCGTATCGAACTGGCGCTGCCGGGTCTGCACAACGTGCAGAACGCGCTGTCGGCGGCGGCGGTCGGCATCGCGCTGAATCTCGGTATCGAACAGATCGCCAAGGGTCTCGCGAACGTCGAGCCGGTGGCCGGACGTCTGAACTGGAAGACCACGCGCGAAGGCGCGCGAGTGTTGGACGACAGCTACAACGCCAATCCCACGTCCTTGCGCGCCGCGCTGGATCTGCTCGCCAGCCTCCCGGGCCAGCGCTGGCTGGTGCTCGGCGAGATGCGCGAACTGGGGCCGGACGCCGCCAGCATTCATGAGGACGCCGGCCGCGCCGCGCGTTCGCTGGGTATCGATCGTCTGTACACGCTCGGCGAGATGGCCAGCCATGCCGCCGATGGCTACGGCGATACCGCGGACAGCTACGAGGAGCTCGACGATCTCGTCGCAGCACTCAAGGATCAAATTGCAGAGGGTGTGACGGTGCTGGTCAAGGGTTCGCGCGGCGCGCGCATGGAACGAGTGGTGGCTGCGCTGACCAACACCGCGGCAGAGGCGGCGCACTGATGCTTTACGCGCTCTTCCATCATCTGGAGCACTACGTCAGCGGCTTCAACCTGTTCGGTTATCTGACCTTCCGCGCCATCCTCGGCGTGCTGACGGCGCTGCTGTTCTGCTTCGTCACCGGTCCGGCGATCATCCGCCGTCTGCAGGTGCTGAAGTTCGGCCAGGTGATCCGCACCGATGGCCCGCAATCGCATCTGAAGAAGACCGGCACGCCGACCATGGGCGGCTCGATGATCATTGCCGGCATCGCCATCGCGACGCTGCTGTGGGCCGATCTGAGCAATCGCTTCATCTGGTTCGCGCTGATCGTCACGCTGGCCTTCGGCGCCGTCGGTTTCGCCGACGACTACCTGAAGATCACCCGCAAGAACACCAAGGGCCTGGTCGCGCGGAAGAAGTATTTCTGGCTGTCGCTGGCCGGCTTCGGCACCGCGGTGGCGATCTACCTGACGGCGAAGACGCCGATCGAAACCAGCCTGATCGTGCCCTTCGTCAAGGACGTCACCATCCCGCTCGGTCTGTTCTTCATTCCCTGGACCTATCTGGTCATCGTCGGCTCCTCGAACGCGGTGAACCTGACCGATGGCCTCGATGGTCTGGCGATCATGCCGACCGTGCTGGTCGCCTCGGCGCTGGCGGTGTTCGCGTACTCCACCGGCAACGTCAAGATCGCGGCCTACCTCGGCATTCCGTACATCCAGGGCGTCGGCGAACTGGCGGTGTTCTGCACCGCAATCGCCGGTGCGGGCCTCGGCTTCCTGTGGTTCAACGCCTACCCGGCCGAAGTGTTCATGGGCGATGTCGGCGCGCTGGCGCTCGGTGCCGCGCTCGGCGTGGTCGCGGTGCTGGTGCGTCAGGAAATCGTGCTGGCGATCATGGGCGGCGTGTTCGTCGCCGAGACCCTGTCGGTCGCGATCCAGGTGCTGTACTTCAAGTACTCCGGCGGCAAGCGCATCTTCCGGATGGCACCGCTGCACCACCACTTCGAGCTGAAGGGCTGGCCCGAGCCGAAGATCATCGTCCGCTTCTGGATCATCACGCTGATTCTCGTGCTGATCGGCCTGTCGACTCTGAAGGTGCGCTGATGACACGGTTCCGCGAAGCGTGGGTGAGGGAATCAGCGCAACGCGCCGACTGCACGACCGTGGCCGGCGATTCGACGTTTCCGGAGGCGCGCTGATGGGTCTGTACGCCAATCAGTCCATCCTGGTCGTCGGCCTCGGCAAGAGCGGCAGCTCGACGGTGCGCTATCTGGCGCGCGAAGGCGCGACCTTGGCGCTCACCGATTCGCGGGCAACGCCTGCTGGCGTCGACGAACTGCTGAAACTGGTACCGGGCGCAGTGCTGAAGCTGGGTGCCTTCGCCGCGCCCGAGCCGCTGTCGCAGTTCGCATTCGCGGTGGTCTCGCCCGGCGTGCCGCTCGATGATCCGTTCATCGCGCTGCTGCGTGCCGCCAAGATCGAACTGATCGGCGACATCGAACTGTTCGCCCGCGCGGTCGGCGATACGCCGGTGATCGGCATCACCGGCTCGAACGGCAAGAGCACGGTCACCGAACTGGTCGGCGCGATGGCGCGCGAAGCCGGCGTCAATGTCGGTGTCGGCGGCAATCTCGGCACGCCGGCGCTGGATCTGCTCGATGACACAAGGCAGCTCTACGTGCTCGAACTGTCGAGCTTCCAGCTGGAAACCACCGAGCGGCTTTCGCTGGCCGCAGCGACGGTGCTGAACATCTCGCCGGATCATCTCGATCGTCACGGCTCGATCGAGCGCTACACGGCGGCGAAGGCGCGCATCTACGCGCATGCGCAGACCGCGATCGTCAATCGCGATGACCGCTCCACGCACACCGGCGCGCATACCGCGCGGCGGGTCGTTAGCTTCGGTCCGGATGCACCGGGCAAGGGCCATTACGGCCTGATCCAGCATGACGGCGAGCCCTGGGCCGCGCGTGGCGACACGCCGCTGTTCCCGCTCGCCAGCCTGAAGATCGAAGGCCAGCACAACGCCGTCAATGCGCTCGCCGCGTTCGCGCTCGCCGAAGCGGCAGGCCTGAACGAAGTCGGCATCTTCTCGGCACTGTTCAGCTTTCCCGGGCTGGCCCATCGCTGCGAATGGGTCGCCGATCTCGATGGCGTGTCCTGGATCAATGATTCCAAGGGCACCAATGTCGGCGCCACCCTGGCGGCGCTGCAGGGTCTGCAGGGGCCGCTGGTCTGGATCGCCGGCGGACAGGGCAAGGGCCAGGATTTCTCCGCGCTGCGCGCGCCGCTGGCCGAGAAGGCGCGAGCCGCGATCCTGTTCGGACAGGATGCCGCTGCGATTCAGAAGGACCTCGGCGGCAGGATCGAGGTGAAGCGGGTCGATGACCTTGCGGCTGCGGTCGCCGAAGCGCGGACCATTGCCCGTCATGGCGATCGCGTGCTGCTGTCGCCGGCCTGCGCCAGCCTCGATCAGTTCAAGAACTACGAAGAACGCGGCAGCCGTTTCCGAGAACTGGTGCGGGGACTGGCAGCATGAGCGCCACCCAGCAGGGCAATCTCCCGTTCCGCATTTCGCCGGCCCGCTACGGCCTCGATACCGGTCTGTGCCTGGCGGTGACGATCCTGATCTCCTGGGGTCTGGTGATGGTCGCTTCGGCCTCGGTTGCGGTGTCCGAGCGCATGGCAGATGCGTCGACCATGTACTACTTCCAGCGCCAGCTGATGTTCGTCGCCATGGGCATCAGCGCCGGTGCGCTGACCTTCGTGGTGCCGATGAAATCCTGGGAACAGATCGGGCCGCTGCTGCTGGCGCTGGCGCTGTTTCTATTGGTGCTGGTGCTGGTGCCGGGCATCGGCATCGTTCGCAACGGTGCGCGCCGCTGGATCTCGATCGGCCCGTTCCTGCTGCAGGTTTCCGAGCCGGCGCGGCTGGCGGTGATCGTCTATCTGGCCGGCTACATCGTTCGCCGCCAGGTGCCGCTGCGCTCGACGACGATGGGCCTGATCGCGCCATTCATTCCGCTGGCCATCGTTGGCGGCCTGCTGATCCTCGAGCGTGATTTCGGCGCCACCGCGATCCTGATGGCGGTAGCGCTGCTGATGCTGTTCATCGGCGGCGCGCGAATGCGCGACATGCTGCTGATCGGCGGCGGCGTGGCCGGCGTGCTGGCGATGCTGGCGGTTGCTGCGCCGTATCGCGTGCGCCGCCTGCTGAGCTTCGCCAACCCGGACATGGGCGCGCGCGACGAGAACTTCCAGCTGGCCCAGTCGCTGATCGCGGTGGGCCGCGGCGAGTGGTTCGGCGTCGGCCTCGGCAACAGTCTGCAGAAGCTGCTGTATCTGCCCGAGATGCATACCGATTTCATCTTCGCGATCCTCGCCGAGGAGTTCGGCCTGTTCGGCGTGCTGGTGCTGATGGGCCTGTTCGCGACCGTGGTCTGGCGCGGCTTCGTCATCGGCCAGACGGCGGAACGGCTCAACAACCGCTTCAGCGCCTATCTCTGCTACGGCCTGTCCGGCTGGTTCGGCCTGCAGACCCTGATCAACCTCGGCGTCAACATGGGCGCCCTGCCGACCAAGGGCCTGACCCTGCCGTTCATGAGCTACGGCGGTTCGAGCCTGATCACCGTCTGCGTGATGGTCGCGCTGGTGCTTCGCGTCGATTACGAGAACCGCTTTCTGCAGGCCGGGCATCCGGGACTGGGCCGCAACAACGGCAAGGTCGAGCCGACTCATCTGCGCCGCAACAGCAGCGGCACCGCGCGCCGCGATCAGGATGGCAAGGGATTGTTCGCGTTCTTCCGCCGGAGAACGGGCTCATGAAAATCATGATCTGCGCAGGCGGAACCGGCGGTCACGTCTATCCCGCTCTCGCCGTCGCCAAGGTGTTGATGCATCGCGGCCATGAAGTGGTGTGGATGGGCACGCCGGACAGCTTCGAAGCGCGCGTGGTCCCGCAGCACGGCATCGTGATGGAACTGGTGCGGGTCAAGGGTCTGCGCGGCAAGGGCGTGATCAAGCTGCTGACCGCGCCGCTGACCCTGGCGCGGGCGATGCTCGATGCCATCAAGGTGCTGCGCCGAGTGCGGCCGAACATGGTGCTCGGCATGGGCGGCTTCGCCGCCGGTCCGGGCGGACTCGCGGCCTGGCTTTCGCGTAAGCCGCTGGTGATCCACGAGCAGAACGCCGCGCCGGGCCTGACCAATCGCCTGCTGGCGCGGATCGCGTCGAAGGTGTTGCAGGCGTTCCCGGGTACTTTCGAGAAGCTCGGTTTCAAGGACGCGATCACGGTCGGCAATCCGGTTCGGAACGGATTTGTCGAACTGGCGTCACCCGACGTTCGATTGACTGCGCACGATGTGGTGCCGCGCCTGCTGGTGCTCGGCGGCAGTCAGGGCGCGCGGGCGCTGAACGAACTGGTGCCGGCCGCACTCGCGCTGCTGCCGGAAGGGCCGCGTCCGCAGGTCCGCCATCAGGCCGGCCGGACGCTGGACATCGCCAAGGCGGCTTACGCCAAGGCCGGTGTCGATGGTGACGTCACCGCGTTCATCGACGACATGCCGGCCGCCTACGACTGGGCCGATCTGGTGATCTGCCGCTCCGGCGCTTCGACGATCGCCGAACTCGCCGCCGCCGGCAGCGCCGCGCTGCTGGTGCCGTTTCCGCATGCGGTCGACGATCACCAGACCCGCAACGGCGAATATCTGGTGCACGCCGGCGCTGCGCAGATGATCGCGGAAGCCGAGCTCTGCCCGCTGCATCTGGCTGAAACGCTGCATGCGCTGCTTGGCGATCGCGTTCGTCTGGTCGCGATGGCGACGGCAGCGCGCACCGCTGCCTGGGGCGCTGCCGACGAGCGCATTGCTGACCTCTGCCTTGAAGTCGGAGGCGCGAAGTGACGACGCTCGGAACCCAGCCGATGCGCCGCATCCGTCGCATCCATCTGCTCGGCATCGGCGGCTCCGGCATGGCCGGCATCGCCGAAGTGCTGCTCAATCTCGGCTATCAGGTTTCCGGTTCGGACCTGAAGGAAAGTGCCGCGACCAGGCGTCTGATCTCGTTCGGCGCGGTGATCGCTTACGGCCACGACGCGGCGAGAGTCGACACCGTCGACGTCGTGGTGATCTCGACGGCGATCAAGGCCGACAATCCGGAACTGGTTGCCGCCCGCGCCGCGCGCATTCCGGTGGTTCGCCGCGCCGAAATGCTCGCCGAGCTGATGCGCTTCCGCTACGGCATCGCCGTCGCCGGTACCCATGGCAAGACCACGACTACCAGTCTGGTCGCCAGCGTGCTCGCCGAAGGCGGCCTCGATCCGACCTATGTGATCGGCGGCAAGCTGAAGAGTGCCGGCACCAATGCCAAGCTCGGCGGCGGCACCTATCTGGTCGCCGAAGCCGACGAGAGTGATGCCAGCTTCCTGCATCTGACGCCGATGATCGCGATCGTCACCAACATCGACGCCGATCATCTGGAAACCTACGGCGGCGACTTCCGCCGTCTGCGCGCCACCTTCATCGAATTCCTGCAGCGCCTGCCGTTCTACGGCCTTGCCGTGCTCTGTGCCGACGACGCCGAAGTGCGCGACATCATCGAAGAGATCGGCCGTCCGGTACTGACCTACGGCATTGACGAACCCGCCGATCTGCGTGCCGCCAACATCCGCTTCGAAGCCAGCGGTGCCCACTTCGATGTGGTGCTCGCCGATGGTTCGATCGAGCCGATGCACCTGAATCTGCCCGGCCGCCACAATGTGCTGAACGCGCTCGCCGCGATCGCCGTGGCGCGCGAACTGGGTGTCAGTTTCGATGCGATGCGCAAGGCCTTGTCCGAATTCGAAGGCGTCGGCCGCCGCTGCGAATCGCATGGCGACTGGACGGTCGGCGACGCCACCGTGCGCCTGGTCGACGACTACGGTCATCATCCGCGCGAACTGAAAGTGACCTTCGACGCGATCCGCGGCGCCTATCCCGGCCGCCGTCTGGTCGTCGCCTTCCAGCCACATCGCTACAGCCGCACGCGCGATCTGTTCGACGATTTCTGCGCCGTGCTGACCGAGACCGATGCCCTGCTGCTGACCGAGGTCTACGCCGCTGGCGAAGCACCGCTGCCGGACGCCGATGGCCGGGCGTTGGCGCGTGGCATCCGTGCGCGCGGCAAGGTCGAGCCGGTGTTCGTGCGCACCGTTGCCGAAGCGCCGGATGCATTGGCTTCGATGCTTCACGACGGCGATGTGCTGCTGACGGTGGGCGCTGGTGATATCGGCGGCCTGGCCGGCTTGCTGACGCAGCAGTGGGCGGGAGCAGCGTCGTGATGAGCGAACCAATGAACCTCTCGATTCGCGGCCTGCTGCATGCCGGCGAGCCGCTGTCGCGGCACACCAGCTGGCGAGTCGGCGGGCCGGCGGATCGTTATTTCGAGCCGGCCGATCGTGCCGATCTCGTCGCATTCGTTCGTGCGCTGCCGGCGAGCGAGCCGGTGCTGTGGCTGGGCCTCGGCTCGAACCTGCTGGTGCGTGATGGCGGCTTCCGCGGCACGGTGATCGCGCTGCATGGCGCGCTCGACGAACTGGTGCGTGACGAAGCCGGACAGGTCTATGCCGAAGCCGGCGTGCACTGCGCGCGGCTGGCGAAGTTCGCCGAGCGCCAGCAGCTCGCCGGGCTCGGCTACATGGCCGGCATTCCGGGCACGGTTGGCGGCGCACTGGCGATGAACGCCGGTGCCTGGGGGGGCGAGACCTGGCCGACGGTCGCCGAAGTCGACGTGCTGATGCGCGACGGCAGCATCGTTTCTCTGCCACCGTCGGCCTTCGAAATCGGCTATCGCAGCGTGGTGCCGCCGGCCGATTTCCTCGGCTTCCTGGCTGCGCGTTTCAAGGTGACCGCCGACGCCGATGGCCGCTACGCCGCGGCAACCCGCGACTCGCTGGCCCAGCGCAAGGCGACGCAGCCAGTCGGCAAGCCGAGCGCCGGCAGCACCTTCCGCAATCCGCCCGGCGATCACGCCGCGCGGCTGATCGAAAGCTGCGGCCTGAAGAACCATCGCATTGGCGGCGCGCATGTCTCGCAGCAGCACGCCAATTTCATCCTGACCGAGGAAGGCGCCTGCGCCGCCGACGTCGAAGCCTTGATTGAGCACGTCCGCACCACCGTGAAGCTGAAAACCGGCATCGAGCTGCATCCCGAAGTTCGCGTCGTCGGGGAGAACGTCGATGCGTAAGCGCGTTTCGGATCCTCAAGCATTTGGAAAAGTCGCCGTCTTGATGGGCGGCTGGTCCGCCGAACGCCAGGTTTCGCTGTGGTCCGGCGAAGGCGTGCTTGCGGCCTTGAAGCGCCGGGGCATCGATGCGATCGGCGTCGATGCCGATCGTGAAGCGCTGCTGACCCTGCCGAAGCTTGGCGTCGATCGCGCCTTCAGCGTGCTGCACGGCACCGGCGGCGAAGACGGCACGGTGCAGGCGGTGCTCGATCTGCACGGCATTCCGTATCCGGGCTCCGGCGTGCTGGCTTCGGCGCTGGCGATGGACAAGCTGCGCACCAAGCGGATCTGGAAGGCCGAGCGTCTGCCGACGCCGGACTGGCGGATTCTCGGCAGCGTCGCCGATGCCCATGCCGCGGCCGAGCGCTTCGGCTATCCGTTCATCATCAAGCCGGCGGCCGATGGTTCGTCGGTCGGCGTGTCGAAGGTCAAGGAAAAGGGGCAGGTCGAGGCCGCTTATGTTGATGCACTCGGCGACGGCCGTGTGGTGATGGCCGAAGCGTTCATCGCTGGCGGCGAATACACCTGCGCGATGCTCGATGGCGAACCGCTGCCGGTGATCCGCATCGAGCCGGCCGGCGAATTCTACGACTACCACTCGAAGTACATCTCCGACGACACCCGCTACATCTGCCCGACCGATCTGGTGCCGACGCACGAGCAGGAGCTGCAGGCGATCTGCGCCCAGGCATTCGAAGCAATCGGCGGCCGCGGCTGGGGTCGGGTCGACTTCATGATGGACGCCAACGGCGCGCCCTGGCTGCTCGAAGTGAACACCTTGCCGGGCATGACTTCGCACAGTCTGGTGCCGATGGCCGCCCGCGCCGTCGGCATGGATTACGACGCCCTGTGCTGGGCCATTCTCGAAACCACCTTGCCTGATGGAGGCGCTGCCTGATGAGCGCGACCAGCCTGCGTTCGCCGTCGATCGCAACCCCAAGCCTGCCGCGCCCGGTGATCGGCGTGCTGGCAACGGCCGCCACCGTGGCGCTGCTGATGCTGCTGTGGACGATGATCGCGCCGCTGGTCAACCGACCGGTGTCGGCGCTGCGGGTGGATGGCCAGCTGAATCGGCTGAGCCCGGTCGATATCGCCATCGCAGTGGATGCAGGGCTCAACCTGCGCCTGTTCGATGCCGATCTCGAAACCCTGCGCGAGCACGTCGAAGCGCTGCCCTGGGTCGCTTCGGCGCGGGTCAGCCGGGTGTGGCCGGATGTGCTGGCGGTGAAGGTGGTCGAGCGTGTGCCGTACGCACGCTGGGGCGAGGGCCGGATGATCGACAGCAACAGTCAGATCTTCGCGCCGAGCGCCGACGAGATTTCCCAGAGCCTGCCGCTGCTGTCGGCACCGCCCGGCCATGAGGCCGAGGCCGCCGCCGTCTTCGACGACCTGCGCCTGCGTCTGTCCGGCAGCGCCTTTGCGCCGAGCGGGCTGGCGCTGGATGCGCGCGGCGAATGGCGGATGAGCAATGCCGCCGGCGTCGAACTGCGCCTGGGTCAGGGCGATCCACGCGAACGGTTGCCGCTGATTCTCGGCGCAGTCAGCACGACCTTGGGCCATCAGCTGGAGAAGGTCGCCTACATCGACCTTCGTTATTCAAATGGATTTTCGGTGGGCTGGAAGGATGGCATCGCGCCACCAACTGGCGGCCGTGCACCCACCGTGAGCAGGAAGCCATGAACAAGAACAGAAAGCCGGAGTATCTCGTCAGCCTCGATGTCGGCACCTCCAAGGTCGCCGCGATGATCGGTGAAGTGGGCGCCAACGGCGTGGTCCAGGTGGTCGGCCTCGGCGTGGCGCCGACGCGCGGCCTGAAGAAGGGCGTGGTGATCAATATCGACAACACCGTCGATTCGATCCGTCGTGCCGTCGAAGCCGCCGAACTGATGGCCAACTGCCGCGTCCGTGCGGCGCACGTCGGCATCACCGGCACTCACATCCGCAGCCTGAATTCGGTCGGCGTGGTGCCGATCCGTCACCGCGAAATCACCGCGCGCGATGTCGACGCGGTGATCGAGGCGGCGAGCGCGATGGCGATTCCGGCCGATCAGCAGATTCTTCACGTGGTGCCGCAGGAATACGTGGTCGACGGCCAGGAAGGCATCCAGGATCCGATCGGCATGAGCGGCGTGCGTCTGGAAGCCAAGGTGCACATGGTCACCGGCACCTTGTCCGCTGCGCAGAACCTCTATAAGTGCGTCGAGCGCTGCGGTCTGACCGTCGAGCGTCTGGTGCTGCAGCATCTGGCGTCGGCCGATGCCGTGCTATCGGCGGACGAGCGTGACCTCGGCATCTGCCTGGTCGACATCGGCGGCGGTACTTGCGACATCGCCGTGTTCAAGGGTGGTTCGATCCGCCACACTGCGGTGATCCCGATCGCTGGCGACCTGGTCACCAACGATATTGCGGTGGCCTTCCGCACGCCGGCCCAGCATGCCGAAGCGATCAAGCTGAAGTACGGCTGCGCGCTGCCCGAACTGGTGGCGCACGACGCGCCGATCGACGTGCCTGGCGTCGGCGAATCGCCGACTCGGCACCTGTCTCGGCAGATGCTCGCCGAGGTGATGCGGCCGCGCTTCGAGGAACTGTTCCGCTAC
This sequence comes from uncultured Nevskia sp., assembly GCF_903885465.1. GTDB lineage: Bacteria > Pseudomonadota > Gammaproteobacteria > Nevskiales > Nevskiaceae > Nevskia. The sequence continues at coordinate 1,573 of NZ_CAISIQ010000530.1, read as the reverse complement.
GTACGCAAGGAACTGCACCGCGCCGACGTCTACGAACTGATCGCCGGCGGCGTGGTGCTCACCGGCGGCGTTGCACAGACGCCCGGAATTCTCGAACTGGCCGAGGAAGTGCTGGAAGTCGGCGTGCGTCTCGGCCTGCCGCAGGATGTGGCCGGCATCGAGGAAGTTTCGCGTTCGCCGGCCTACTCGACCGGCGTTGGCCTGCTGCTGTTCGCGCGTCAGCAACGCCCGATCGGCAGCAGCAGCGGCATGCGCCGTCTCGGCGGCAGCGATGCCGGCCAGCTGATCAGCCGCATGAAGGGCTGGTTCAAGGGAAATCTCTGAATGGATTCGAGCCGGATTGCCCGCGCAATCCGGCCTGAGTTGTGCAAAGGCAACTGCGCGAAAACGAGCAAAAGATGGGCGGCAGATGGACAGAAGTCGAGCAGAAATTGGGCAGTAAATAAGCAGTTGACGGGCGGCAGCAGAAACAAGGCTTCATACGCTGTTCCAGCGTGGCAACATTGACGAATGACGGAGAAAAACATGGGCGGAAGCAAGCAATCCAACGAGCTGTACGAACTGGTCGACGGCGTCACGCCGCGCGCGGTCATCCGCGTTATCGGTGTCGGCGGCGGCGGCTGCAACACGGTCAACCAGATGGCAGCGGCGAACATCGACGGCGTCGAGTTCATCGTCGCCAACACTGATCGGGATCATCTCGAGAAGTGCCGGCCGACGCTGCAGCTGCAGATCGGCGCGGAAGTGACGCGCGGTCTCGGCGCCGGCTCCAATCCGAAGGTCGGCCGCGAGGCTGCCGAGGAAGATCGCGATCGCATTCGCGAAATGCTGGAAGGCACCGATCTGCTGTTCATCACCGCCGGCATGGGTGGTGGTACCGGCACCGGCGCGGCACCGGTGATCGCCGAGATCGCCCGCGAACTCGGCATCCTGACCGTGGCCGTGGTCACCAAGCCGTTCCCGCATGAAGGCAAGAAGCGCATGGCGATCGCCAGCGAAGGCATCCGCGAGCTGCAGCAGCATGTCGACTCGCTGATCCTGATCCCGAACGAGAAGCTGCGACTGGTGCTCGGCGGCGCGATCACGCTGCTGTCCGGCTTCAAGGCCGCGAACGACGTGCTGCAGAACGCGGTGCAGGGCATTTCCGACCTGATCACGCGGCCGGGCATGATGAACGTCGACTTCGCCGACGTGAAGACGGTCATGACCAACCGCGGCATGGCGATGATGGGTCTTGGCGCCGCCACCGGCGACGATCGCGCGAAGAAGGCCGTTGAAGCCGCGCTGTCCAGCCCGCTGCTCGACGACCTCGAGCTGACCGGAGCGCGCGGCATCCTCGTCAACATCACCAGCGACGACAGCCTCACGCTCGACGAGCTGGAGCTGATCAACGAGCGCATCAACGAGATCGCCTCGCCGGACGTCGACATGAAGTGCGGCACCTCGTTCGACCCGACGCTCGGCGGCGAGCTGCGCGTGACCGTGGTTGCGACCGGCCTCGAAGGCTCGCGCGTGGCCAAGGCCGTGCAGCCGGAAGTGGCGCCGCGCCTGCATGGCGTCGCACCGCGTCCGG
>NZ_CAISIQ010000529.1 GCF_903885465.1 uncultured Nevskia sp. | reverse complement strand
TCTTCCGGTCCCCATGCAGCGCAGTGATTTCCGTTACGAGCTTCCTTCCGAGCTGATTGCCCAGGTTCCGCCGGCCACCCGCAGTGGCGGCCGGATGCTGGTGGTCGATCCTGTGGTCGATGCCGGGGCTGAGGCCACGATCGACAACTTCCGGGATGCTTACGTCGTCGATCTGCCGGCCGAGCTGCGTGCCGGCGATCTGCTGGTGTTGAACGACACGCGGGTGATTCGTGCGCGGCTGCACGGCGTCAAGGAATCCGGCGGCAGGATCGAGGCGATGATCGAGCGGGTGCTCGATACGCGCCGCGCGCTGGCGCAGATCAAGGCCAGCAAGACGCCGAAGGCGGGCAGCACGCTGCTGTTCGCCGACGGTGGCTTGACCGCCACCGTGCTCGCCAAGCACGACGATCTGTACGAGCTCGCGTTCGAGACCGAGGATCTGCTGGCCTCGCTCGATGCTCACGGCGAGTTGCCCCTGCCGCCGTACATCCAGCGCACCGCCGACGAGCGCAAATCCAGCGCCAGCGATGACGCGCGTTATCAGACGGTGTGGGCGCGCGAGCCGGGCGCGGTGGCCGCGCCAACGGCGAGTCTGCATTTCGACGAGGCGATGCTGGCCGCGATCCGTGCGCGTGGCGTGACCATCGCGTTCACCACCTTGCACGTCGGTGCCGGCACCTTTCAGCCGGTGCGGGTCGATGATCTGGCGACGCACGTCATGCATGCCGAGCGGCTGACGGTGACGGCAGAACTTGCGCAGGCGGTTGCCGATGCGAAAGCGCGCGGTGGACGGATCGTTGCGGCCGGTACGACGGTGGTGCGGGCGCTGGAAACCGCGGCTGCCGAGACCGGCATCGTCGCGCCGTATCAGGGCGAGACGCGGCTGTTCATCACGCCCGGTTATGCGTTCCGCGTGGTCGATGCGCTGCTGACCAATTTCCATCTGCCGGAATCGACACTGCTGATGCTGGTCTGCGCGTTCGGGGGTTATCAGCGGGTGATGGCCGCGTATCAGCATGCCGTCGAGCAGCGCTACCGCTTCTTCTCTTACGGCGATGCAATGTGGCTGCCGCTGCGCGCCAGCCAGTCCAGTGCGCCCTGAGCAGCCGTCCGGCCGCTGGCGAAACAGGCCGTGAGCAGATAGCCGCCGGTCGGCGCTTCCCAGTCGAGCATTTCGCCGGCGCAGAAAGTTCCGGATAGCTGCTTCACCATCAGCTGCGCGTCCAGCGCTTCAAAGCGGACGCCACCAGCGGTCGAGATCGCATCGTCGATCGGTCGGGTGGCGTGCAGCGGCACGCTGAGCGTCTTGATCTGTGCGGCCAGTGAGGCGGGATCGGCGAAGGCTTCTTCCGGCGCGGATTCGCGCAGCAGCGAAGCCTTCACGCCATCGATGCCGGCGCGATGCAGATGCTTGGCCATTGACTGCGAACCGCGCGGCTTGGCCAGGCGTTCGCTGATCGCGGTCAGCGAGACGCCGGGCATCAGGTCCAGTTCCAGGCGGGCGACGCCGTGGGCGCTGATCGCATCGCGCAGGGCGGGCGACAGCGCGTAGATCAGGCTGCCTTCCACGCCGACGCCGGTGATGATGAATTCGCCTTGCCGGAATTCGACGTCGCCGCCTTGTTCCGGGCTCAAGCGAGCGGCCACCGGCTTGACCGGCTGGCCGGCGCAGCGGCTGCGCAGGATGTCGCTCCAGCGGCTTTCGAAGCCGCAGTTGCTCGGCGCAAGCGGTGCGACGTCGATGCCTTTTTCGGTGAGCAGCGAAACCCAGCGGCCATCGGAGCCCAGCCGTCGCCAGCTGCCGCCACCGAGTGCGAGCACCACGGCATCGGCGGTCACCGCGACCTCGCCAGCCGGTGTCGTGAAGCGCAGCGCGCCATCATCGTTCCAGCCGGCCCAGCGATGGCGCAAATGGAAGTGCACGCCGCTCTCGCGCAGTCGGCGCAGCCAGCCGCGCAATAATGGCGCGGCCTTGAGATCGCTCGGGAATACGCGGTTGGAGCTGCCGACGAAGGTTTCCACGCCAAGGCTTTTCGCCCAGTCGCGCAGCTGATCGGCACCGAAGCTTTCGAGCATCGGCCGGATCGCGTCAGCACGCTGGCCGTAGCGCGATACGAACGGTTCGAAGCTTTCGCCGTGCGTCAGGTTCAGGCCGCCCTTGCCGGCGATCAGAAACTTGCGGCCGCAGTTGGCCATGGCGTCATAGACATCGACGGTGACGCCAGCGGCGGCCAGCGTTTCCGCCGCCATCAAGCCAGCAGGGCCGCCGCCGATGACGGCGACGCGACGCAGCGCGCTGGCCGTCACGAGCGTGATTTGCGCAGCACGACGCTGATCGCGCCATTGGTTTCCAGCATCGCCAGGCGAACCTCTTCGATACGAATGCAGCCGGCCTTGCGCAACGCGGCATTGATGTCGCGCCGGGACAGGTTGGCGGCGGCGAGGTTTTCGGTACGCAGGCGGCCGTTGCGAATCAGGATCTGTGGCCGGCCGCCGATCAGACGATCCAGGCGGTTGCTGGCGGTGGTCGCGTAATCGAGCAGGAAGTTGATCGTCACCAGGGTCGCGGCAGAAATCAGGCCGCCGATCAGGGAGTTGTCGCCGCCATTCATCGAATTCTGCACGGCGTTCGACAGCACCAGCAGCAGGATCAGATCAAACGGCGACAGTTGCCCGACCTGTCGTCGGCCAGTCATCCGCAGCAGTACCAGCAGGAACACATAGACGGCGATGGAGCGAAGCACCAGCTCCCACCACGGTACGGTCAGTTGCCACATCGATGCGGTCTCCGGCGATTCGGCCGCCATGATGCAACCCAGTCTTCGTTACCGCAGTGGCCCTTACCGCAGTGCTGACGCGCGTCAGATCCGGTTCAGATGCCGATCGGCCGGTGCTGGCGGGTTGTACTGGTAGATCCAGGTTTCGCTCAGCGGCTGGCCGACGCTCTTCAGGAACATGCGCAGGTCGATCGGATCGGTCGAGTCATCCGGCGGCTTCAGATCGAAGATCGCGCGGTAGCCGTTGATCTCCTTCAGCGGCCGCGCCGAGGTCAGTTCGATGGTGCCGCGCGAAGCGGTGATGACTGCTTCCACCTTGGTGTCGCGGCCCAGCAGGCCGAGATCGCCGCCGGCGAAATCGACCACGAAGCGCCAGGAGAAGTAGCTGCGCTTGACCCCGGCGGCACCGCCGAGACCGGTACGCGTGGCCTGCACGGTCGCCAGCCGCGGCGCTGCGGGCGGCTTGCGGCCCCAGTGCAGACGGTAGGCGAACAGCAGTTCCTCGCCCGGCATCGGCTTCTTTTCGGGATTCCAGAACGCCACCATGTTGTCGAAGGTTTCGTCCTGGGTCGGAATCTCGACCAGCTGCACCGAGCCCTTGCCCCAATCGCCCTTCGGCTCGACCCAGAGGCTCGGCCGCAGATCGTAGTAGGCGCCGTCGTCCTGGTAGTGATCGAAGTTGTGATCGCGCTGCATCAGGCCGAAGCCGCGCGGGTTGTTGTCGCTGAACGAGTTGAAGCGCAGGCCGACCGGATTGACCAGCGGCCACCAGATCCATTCACCGGCGCCGGTCCACATCTGCAGGCCGTCGGAATCATGGATTTCCGGCCGGTAGTCGTAGGCCATGCGGCGATCGTTTTCGCCGGTCTGGTACATGCTGGTGCCGGGTGCGATGCCGAGGCGGTCGATCTTGCGGCGCGGATACAGCGCGGCGTCGATCTCCATCACGTGGCTGGCGCCGGGCGAAATCTCGAAGCGATAGGCGCCGGACACGCTCGGCGAATCCATCAGCGCGTAGATCACCAGCTTGTTCGAGCCGGCCGCCGGCCGTTCCAGCCAGTAGCTGGTGAAGCGCGGGAATTCCTCGGGTGTCGGCGCGCCGGTGTCGATCGCCAGGCCGCGGGCCGACATGCCGTACTGCCAGTCACCGCCCACCGCGCGGAAGTAGCTGGCGCCGAGCCAGGCGCCGACATCGCGCTCCAGATCGGTATGGAACAGCACGCGGAAGCCGGCGAAGCCGAGATCGTTCGGCAGCTGATTGGCCTTGACGCCGGACTTGCCGAAATCGAACAAGGTGGAGTCGTAGGCGATTTCCTGCGCCTGACCGTTGACGATCTCGAACATCCGGACCGGATCCTTGAAGAACAGGCCCATGTGGAAGAAGCGGACCTGGAACGATAGATCGTCCTTCGCCCACAGGCCGCGATCGGCGCGGTAGCGGATGTTCTGGTAACGATCGAAATCAAGACCCTGCAAGGTCTTCGGCAAGTCGCTGGGCGGAGCGAGATAGGCCACCGAGGCCATCTGCCGCGCCTGGCCCTTGAGCCAGCTGTAGTCGAAGGCCTGAGGCTTGCCAAGCTGCTTGAGCTTGCCGCGGTCGGCGGCTTCAGCAGCGGGAGCAGCCAGGCCGGTGGCCAGAGCGCCGGCACCGGCAGACAAGGATTTCAGCAGTTCACGTCTTTGCATGGTCGAGCTTTCGGGTTGGGAGCCAGGCGATGGGGGCGCGTCGGCGTTCGCCATAATATCCGCATGGCTCTCATCTCTACCGGCAACTGCGCTGGAACCATCACCGGACTGTTCGCCGGCCGCGTGCAGGCCATGCCCGGTGACGGCCGGCCGACGGCGATCTTCAAGCAGCCGGTGATCGGGGCGATGGCGGTCGGGCTGGAAGGTCTGGTCGGCGATGCGCAGGCCGATCGCAGAGTTCACGGCGGGCCGGAAAAGGCGCTTCACCACTTTCCGCTGGAAACCCATGCGCGGCTCGCGGCGCTGTTTCCGGAGGCGGCCGCGACCCTGGTCGCTGGTGCGCTCGGCGAGAACATCTCGACTTCCGGCATCGAGGAAAAGCACGTCTGCATCGGCGACGTGTTCGCGCTCGGCAGCGTCCGCGTGCAGCTCTGCCAGCCGCGCACGCCGTGCTGGAAGATCGAGGCGCGGCATGGTGTGGACGGCATGACCCGGGCGGTTGCCGATGCCGGCATCGCCGGCTGGTACTACCGGGTTCTGGAGCCGGGCACGGTCGCCGTCGGTGACCGTTTCGAACTGATCGACCGAGTGGCTGGCGCGCCGACCCTGGTCCGGTTCTGGGAAATCGTCCACGCTCATCGTCCACCGCTGGCCGATCTGGAAGCGCTGCGCGATGCCCCGGGCCTTGCCTCGAACTGGCAGCGCAAGCTTGCCGATCGTGTCGACTGGCTGCGCCGCAACTGAAATCACCAGAGATGACTTCCGTGAAGCTGCCGGACTATCCGGCACTGGCCGCGCTGCCGGCGCTGCGCGAAGCGCTGGCGATACCGGGTGGCCGCGCCGTGCTGGCCGCGCCGCCCGGTTCCGGCAAGACCACGGTGGTGCCGCTGGCCCTGCTCGACGAGCCCTGGCTGAAGGCTAAGAAGATCGTGATGCTCGAGCCGCGCCGGGTAGCCGCCCGCGCCTCGGCGGCGCGGATGGCCAGCCTGCTTGGTGAGAAGAGCGGCGAGACCGTCGGCTATCAGGTGCGCTTCGAACGGAAGATCGGCCCGGCGACGCGCATCGAAGTGATCACCGAAGGCCTGCTGACCCGGCGCCTGCAGGCGGATCCGGAACTGCCCGGCATCGGCCTGGTGATCTTCGACGAGTTCCACGAGCGCAGCCTTGATGCCGATCTGGCGCTGGCCCTGACCCTGGACGCCGCCGCATCGCTGAACGAAGCGCTGCGGGTGCTGGTGATGTCGGCGACGCTCGATACCGAGCGTGTTTCGGCACTGCTGGGCGGTGCGCCGATCGTCACCGCGTCTGGCCGGATGTTCCCGGTCGACGTGCGTTTTGCGCCGCCACGGCCGGGCACCTCCACCGATGTTGCGGTGGCCGATGCCTGCGCAGCCGCACTTGCCGAACGCGACGGCGACGTGCTCGCCTTCCTGCCCGGCGGCCGCGAGATACGCGGCGCCCAGCGCATCCTTGAATCCCGGCTCGGCGCCGGTGTTGTCGTGCATCCGCTGTATGGCGATCTGTCGAGCGCCGAGCAGGATCTGGCACTGGCGCCGAACCGTGATGGCCGACGCAAGGTGATCCTGGCGACCAACATCGCCCAGACCAGCTTGACCGTCGAAGGCGTGACCACGGTTGTCGATGCCGGGCTGGCGCGAGTCGCCCGTTTCGATCTGGGCGCCGGTGCCAATGCGCTGGAGTTGCAAAGAATTTCCCGCGCCAGCGCCGAGCAGCGCGCCGGCCGCGCCGGGCGTCTCGGGCCGGGAACCGCCGTCCGCCTGTGGAGCCGGGACCAGCACGGCCAGCTGCCGGCGCATGACACGCCGGACATCCTCGCCGTCGATCTGTCGCGGCTGGCGCTGGAACTCAGCGTCTGGGGCGTGTCCGATCCAGGCACGCTGGCCTTGATGGATCAGCCGCCGGTTGCTTCCTGGTCGCAAGCGCGTGAAGTGCTGTCGGCGATCGGCGCGGTCGGCACCGATGGCCGAATCACCGCGCACGGCAAGGCGCTGGCGCGCTTGCCGGCGACGCCGCGCATCGCTCACATGCTGATGGTCGCGAAAGCCGCTGGCTTGGCCGGCACGGCCGCCTGGACCGCTGCCGTGCTCGATGAACGCGACAGCGGCGCCGATCTCGCCCAGGCAGTGCGCAATGCCCACTCCGGCAAAGCCGATGCCGGCGCGTTGCGGCGGATGCGCGAAACCGTGCGCCAGCTGCTGCGGTTGGTCGATGCCGATGAGCGGGCGACGATCGATGCCGATGCCATTGGCCGAATCGTCGCGATGGCTTATCCCGAACGATTGGCGCGGCGGCGCGCCGAGACCCGTGGCGCGCGGGACGTCGGCTATCTGTGCGCCGATGGCGGCGAAGCGCGAATTCCCGAGCGCGATGTGCTGGCAGCGTCCGAGTGGCTGGCGATCGCTCATTGGGAACCGGGCAATCCGCGGCGGATTCGTGCCGCGGCGGCCTTGTCCGAACGCGAGGTGCTGGTCGACCAGGCGGCGCGGATCGTCAATCTGGCCGATGTCGTCTGGAACGAGCAGCAGCAGGCGGTGCTCGCCGAGCGCCAGACGCGGCTCGGCGCGATCGTGCTGGAACGCAAGCCGATCAATCAGCCGGATGGCGAGCGCCAGCGGGCGGCGATGATCGAAGGCGTTCGCAGTCTTGGCATCGCAGCACTCCCGTGGAGCGATGGCGCGCGGCAATGGCAGGCACGGGTTGCGAGCCTGCGGGCCTGGCACAGCAGCGAGGACTGGCCGGATGTCTCCGACGAGGCGCTGGTCGAATCCCTGACCGAGTGGCTGACGCCGTATCTGTCCGGCATCACCCGGCGCGAGCATCTGGCGCGGCTCGATCTGGCTGGCATCCTCAACGGCCGTCTCGACTATCCGCAGCAGCAGCGGCTGTCGCGGCTGGCGCCGACTCACATCGATGTGCCGAGCGGCTCGCGAGTCGCGCTCGAATATCTGCCCGACGGCGCGCCGCCGGTGCTGGCGGTGAAGTTGCAGGAACTGTTCGGAGCAACGCAGACGCCGACGGTCAACGAGGGGCGCATGGCGGTCTCGCTGCATCTGCTGTCGCCCGGGCGAAGGCCGATCCAGGTGACCCGCGATCTCGCCGGTTTCTGGGCCCGCACCTACGAGGAAGTTCGCAAGGAACTGAAGGGCCGCTACCCGCGTCATCCCTGGCCGGATGACCCGCTGGCAGCGGCGCCAACGGCCCGAGCCAAGCCGCGCGGGACCTGATTGGCGGCTTCTCGAAGGAATTGCAGTCAAACCCGCAAGTTTTGCTTGACGCCCACCAGCGATATCCCCAGAATCCGCCGCTCGCTGTGCTGACCGTCACGGGGAGAGATACTCAAGCGGCCAACGAGGGCAGACTGTAAATCTGCTGACTAACGTCTACGAAGGTTCGAATCCTTCTCTCTCCACCACCGGCGACTGTCGCGAATGCTGGACCGGGCTCAGAGTTTGGGCAGGGCAGGCGGGTGTAGCTCAATGGTAGAGCTGTAGCCTTCCAAGCTACTGACGTGGGTTCGATTCCCATCACCCGCTCCAACCGTCAGGCAGGCGTCGTCAAAGCAGCAGCAGTACCGAGTTTCGCTCACATAGCTCAGTCGGTAGAGCACTTCCTTGGTAAGGAAGAGGTCATCGGTTCGATTCCGATTGTGAGCACCAATTTTCGACCCTCGAGCCGGTTTTGTCGCCGCCTTGAGGGTTTTGTTGTTTATCCAAATTACCGATCAGAGAGCAGAGTTTCGTCATGGCAAAAGAGAAATTTGACCGTACCAAGCCGCACGTGAACGTGGGGACGATTGGGCATGTGGATCATGGCAAGACGACGACGACTGCTGCGCTGACGAAGATCAGCGCGGACAAGGGCTGGGGCACGTACATTCCGTACGACCAGGTTGCGAAGGCGTCGGAATCGCAGGGCCGTCGTGACTCGACGAAGATCCTGACGATCGCCACGAGCCACGTTGAGTACTCGACGAAGAACCGCCACTACGCGCACGTTGATTGCCCGGGACATGCGGACTACGTCAAGAACATGATCACCGGAGCCGCGCAGATGGACGGCGCGATCCTGGTGGTGTCGGCCACCGACGGCCCGATGCCGCAGACGCGTGAACACGTGCTGCTGGCCAAGCAGGTCAACGTGCCGAAGATCGTGGTCTGGCTGAACAAGTGCGATCTGGTGGAAGACGCCGAACTGCTGGAACTGGTCGAAATGGAAGTTCGCGACCTGCTCGGCAAGTACGGCTTCCCGGATGACGGCCCGGTGATCAAGGGCTCGGCGACCAAGGCGATTGCTGGCGACCCGGTCTGGGTGGCGCGTCTGGAAGAACTGTACGACGCACTGGACTCCTACATCCCGGAGCCGATGCGCGAAATCGACAAGCCGTTCCTGCTGCCGGTGGAAGACGTGTTCTCCATCTCCGGTCGCGGCACGGTGGCCACGGGCCGCATCGAGCGCGGCATCGTCAAGGTGGGCGAAGAAGTCGAGATCGTGGGCCTGAAGGACACCGTCAAGACCATCGTCACCGGCGTTGAAATGTTCCGCAAGCTGCTGGATCAGGGCCAGGCGGGCGACAACGTGGGCCTGCTGCTGCGTGGCACCAAGCGCGAAGACATCGAGCGCGGCCAGGTGCTGTGCAAGCCGGGCACGATCAAGCCGCATACCGACTTCGAAGCTGAAGTGTATGTGCTGGGCAAGGACGAAGGCGGCCGCCACACGCCGTTCTTCAAGGGCTACCGCCCGCAGTTCTACTTCCGCACGACGGACGTGACGGGCGCTGTCGAGCTGCCGGAAGGCACCGAGATGGTGATGCCGGGCGACAACGTGAAGGTGAAGGTCGAGCTGATCGTTCCGATCGCGATGGAAGAGCAGGTTCGCTTTGCCATCCGTGAAGGCGGCCGCACCGTTGGTGCCGGCGTCGTTACCAAGATCCTGAAGTAAGTCTCGTCCGCCCCGCACGCCAGCAATGGCGTGCGGGGTTGTCGTTTCAGCAGCAGGCGTTTACATTTTCCCCGGCACGAAGCTATACTCGCGCCCCCTCGATTCACAGTGCGCCAACAGGGCGGTAGCTCAACTGGTAGAGCGTCGGTCTCCAAAACCGAAGGTTGCGGGTTCGAGACCCTCCCGCCCTGCCACTGTGATGAAAGCAGTTTTGCCTCACGAGACCGATGGAATCCTCGAAGACAGCCGGTAGCCAGGTCGAAGAAACCGGCTCACGTTTCGACACGTTGCTGCTGATCTCGGCCCTCGCGCTGCTGATTGGTGGTCTCGCCGTCTATTACGTGTTCCTTGAATTGCCGAAGTCCGTTCGGCTGTTGCTGTTGCTCGGCAGCATCGCCGCGGCCGTCGCCGCGGTCTATCGCACGGCAATCGGCCATTCGCTCTGGTCGCATGTCCAGGGCGCCCGCGTCGAACTCCGCAAGGTGGTCTGGCCTACGCGCCAGGAAAGCCTGCAAACCACGCTGATCATCGCCATTTTCGTGCTGATCGTGGCCTTGATGATGTGGGGGCTCGACGCAACCTTGCTTTGGGGCGTCCAGAAGCTCACCGGACGGAGTGCCTGATGAGCATGCGCTGGTATGTGGTTCACGCGTACTCACAGTACGAAAACAATGTGTTGCGCGCCCTGAAGGAGCGCATCACCCGCGCCGGACTTGAAGAAAAGTTCGGCGACATCCTGGTGCCGACCGAAGAAGTGGTCGAAATCCGCGATGGCCAGAAGCGCACCACGGAACGCAAGTTCTATCCGGGCTATGTACTGGTCCAGATGGAAATGAACGAAGACACCTGGCACCTGGTCAAATCGACGCCGAAGGTGCTCGGTTTCATCGGCGGCACGCCGGACAAGCCGGCTCCGATCTCGGAAAAGGAAGCCAAATCGATTCTCAGCCGGGTCGAGGAAGCGGTCGAAAAGCCGAAGCCGAAGACGCTGTACGAGCCGGGCGAAGCCGTCCGGATTACCGAAGGCCCGTTCGCGGACTTCTCCGGTGTGGTCGAGGAAGTCAATTACGACAAGAGTCGTTTGCGAGTCGCGGTGTTGATTTTCGGCCGCGCCACACCTGTCGAACTCGAATTTTCGCAGGTGCAGAAAGGGTGAATTGATGGCGAGCACTGCTCGCCGGCAATTCACGACCGGCCACGGAGGGTCGGGCCGAGGTCTCCTACGAGGATGAATCCTCGCCATGGATGGCAATAACAAACTTTGTAGACCGGACATTTCAGCCGTCCGGAAGTAGTCAAACCGGGGAGCCCACCTGAAAGCCGGGCGCAC
>NZ_CAISIQ010000528.1 GCF_903885465.1 uncultured Nevskia sp. | reverse complement strand
GCCGACGAGGAACGCGCGCATCGTTCGATCACTTGAGTCCAGAGGTCGGCGAGCAGCGACCGCAACGCGGTGTTGCTCAGGTTCGCAAGGCCGGGCTGGGCGAAAAACACCAGATCGACCGTCGGTAGCCGAGCGCGATTGTGCCGGAAATCCTCGCGTATGAGGCGCTTGATCCGATTGCGATCGTGTGACGCTGCCACCGCTTTCTTGGCGATCGCCAGCCCGAGCCGGGCTTGCGGAGTACCGTTCGGCCGGTAGCTGAGGCCTAGTGGCGCGCGTCGGAGCTTGCGTCCTTCCGCGAAAACCAGCTTGAACTCGGCTGGTTTGTGCAGCCGGACCGACTGCGGAAAGCTCGCCGGACCCAGCACCAGACCTGTCGAGAAGATGCCGCTTTACGGGATGAGACGCGCGCGGCCCTTGGCACGACGGCGTGCGAGCACTGCACGTCCACCAACCGTTTCCATGCGGGCACGGAAGCCGTGGGTACGCTTGCGGCTCAGGGTGTGCGGCTGGAAAGTGCGTTTGCTCATGACGGTCTACTCGATAGCGGGCCGCGATTCTAGCCGTTGACGACTAGAATCTTCAAGCGCCGCCGATGCCGTCCGGCAGGCCGACTATGACGGACGCATGATCGAGGCCTGTGGATAAGCATGGCGGGCAGGCTATAGACTGGCCTTCCAACGCGATCCCGGCTCCCGGCCGGCATCCGATCGCGATCGGGCCCTCCGTCGTCATTCTTCGCTTTCCTCGTTTTCGCCCGATGCTGAATCAAGACCTGTGGGACCGCTGCATTGCCCGGCTCGAAGCCGATCTTCCCGAAAAGGAGATCAGCACCTGGATCCGGCCGCTGCGCGTGGTGATGTCCGAAGACCAGATGACCCTGCTGGCGCCGAATCGCATCGTCATGGATCGGGTCAAGAGTGATTATCTGGGCCGCATCCAGCGCACCATGTCGAGCCTTGCGGCCTACGACGTGGTCGTCAACATTGCCGTTGGTGGCGTCAATGCCGATCCGGTACGGAGTGCCAGCAGCAACACTCCCGCGACGGCCGTCGACGACAGCATGCCGTATGGCCGCGGCAAGCTGGACCCGCGTTACACGCTGTCCTCGTTCATCGAAGGCAAATCGAATTCTCAGGCGCGTGCCGCTGGCCTGCAGGTCGCCTCCGCACCCGGTGGGATCTACAACCCGCTGCTGATCTATGGCGAATCGGGTCTCGGCAAGACCCATCTGATGCACGGCATCGGCAACGCGATCCTTGCCGACAAGGCCAACGCCCGCATCGTCTATGTCGGCGCCGAGCAGTGGTTCAACCAGATGGTGTCGGCGATTCGCTACGGCCGGCAGGTGGAATTCAAGAATTTTTATCGCACGGTCGACGCGCTGCTGATCGACGACATCCACTTCCTGGCCGGCAAAGAGCATTCTCAGGAAGAATTCTTCCATACTTTCAATGCCTTGATAGATGGCCGCAAGCAGATCGTGCTGACTTGCGATCGCTATCCGCGCGAGCTGGACGCGCTCGATGATCGACTCAAGTCGCGTTTCACCTGGGGTTTATCGGTACCGATCGAACCACCCGAGTTCGAAACCCGTATCGCCATTCTTCTGGCCAAGGCCGATGTGCTCGGCGTGCGGCTGCCGGAAGATGTTGCCGTGCTGGTCGCGCAGCGCATCCGCTCCAACGTTCGCGAGCTGGAAGGCGCCTTGCACCGTCTGAACGCCTCGGCGCGGCTGACCGGCGCGCCGATCACCACCGAATTCGCCCGAGTGACCTTGAAGGACATGCTGGCGTCCTATGACCGGGCGGTAACTCTGGAGAACATCAAGCGCACCGTCGCGGCCTACTACAACATTCGCCTGACCGATCTGAATTCGGTGCGCCGGACCCGCACCCTGGCGCGTCCGCGTCAGGTGGCGATGGCCTTGTCCAAGGAACTGACCCGACACAGCTATCCGGAGATCGGCTCGGCGTTCGGCAAGGACCACACTACGGTGCTGCACGCCGTTCGCAAGATTGCCGAGCTGTGCCAGGAAGACGATCGGCTCAAGGAAGACTACGAAAATCTGCTTCGTCAGCTGACCAACTGAAACCTCGTCAAGACGCTGCAAAAACAGTGGAAAGGACGGTAGAACAAGCTGTGTATAATCGTTTCACCGCCTCGGGACGGCTTTTTATCCACAGGTTTATCCCGGTATTTCGACAGCCTTCGGGGGTGTCCAATGCCACCAGGATTTTTTGGATAAAGCCTTGATAAGAAAGCGATTACAGCTTTTATCCCCAGTTTCGGTGCCAGACTACTAAAACTGATCTTTTAAGATTTAAAACCATTTATTCAATTGGTCTGCTCATGAACATCCAGATTTCTCGCGGTGAGCTACTGTCGGCGCTGCAGTCGGTCATCGGTGTGGTCGAACGCAGGCAGTCACTGCCGATCCTCGGAAATCTGCTGCTTGAGGCCAAGGACGATCGTCTGAGCCTGACTGGCACTGATCTCGAACTGCAGGTCGAGCGAATGGTGCGCGTGCAGAACCTGGCACCGGGCCGCATCACTGCCCCCGCCCGCAAGCTGCACGACATCTGCCGCGGCTTGCCGGAAGGCGCGATGCTCAGCCTCGAACATGCCGACAACAAGCTGACCCTGAAG
>NZ_CAISIQ010000527.1 GCF_903885465.1 uncultured Nevskia sp. | reverse complement strand
GGCAGGATGCCGGTCGAGCGCTGCCAGGCCATGGATGGCCTGTCGGCGCGGTGCCCCGGAGAGCGCGAGAAGCACAGGGCACCGACTCGCGCTTGTGCTTCTAGCGAGTCGGCGGCATGCCGCGGGGCGCACTTCTTTGGTTACTTTCTTCGGGCGTTCGAAGAAAGTGACCCGCGAGATAGCGCGGAATAGTGCGCCAACGCCAGCCAACAACAACTAACGGCGGAGCAAGCCGAGAACGACGCCAAGGTCTCAGCCCAAGCCGAAACAGAAAGCCCCGGTCTCGCAATTCAAGCCAATTGCTGCCCCTTTCCTCCACACGCACTAAAATCGCGCCCCACGTCGTCCGCCAGCCGGATTCGTCCCGTCCGCCCAGCCCGTCACTCTGTCCATAAAAAGGCCTGTCCCATGACCGAAACCCTGAACAAGCGCAGCCAGGCGATCACCGCCGGCCTCAACCGCAGCCCGAACCGCGCAATGCTGCGTGCCGTCGGTTTCAAGGACGGGGATTTCGAGAAGCCGATCGTCGGCATCGCCAGCGGCCATTCGACGATGAATCCCTGCAATGCCGGCATCGGCAGCCTGGCGACACGTGCCGAAGGCGCGCTGAAGGCGGCGGGCGCGATGCCGCAGATCTTCGGCTTCCCGACCGTCACCGATGGCATCGGCATGGGCACCGAAGGCATGAAGTATTCGCTGGTGTCGCGTGAAGTGATCGCCGATGCGATCGAGACCTCGGTGCAGTCGCAGTCGATGGACGGCGTGCTGGCGATCGGTGGCTGCGACAAGAACAGGCCGGGCGCGATGATCGGCATGCTGCGCCTCAAGGCGCCGGCGCTCTTCTGCTACGGCGGCACCATCAAGGCCGGCACCTGGAAGGGCGTGCCGCTGACCATCGTCTCCTCGTTCGAAGCCGTCGGTGCCTACGGCGCCGGCAAGATGTCGAAGGAAGATCTCGACGGCATCGAGAAGAACGCCTGCCCGAGCTTCGGCGCCTGCGGCGGCATGTACACGGCTAACACCATGTCGAGCGCGATGGAAGCGCTGGGGATGTCGCTGCCGTATTCGTCGACCGAAGCCAATCCGGACGCCGAGAAAGGTGATTCCGTGGCCCGCTCAGCCGAGGCGCTGGTCGATGCCATTCGCCGCGATCTGAAGCCGCGCGACATCGTGACGCGCAAGTCGATCGAGAACGCCATCGCCGTGGTCATGGCCACCGGTGGTTCGACCAACGCGGTGCTGCATTTCCTGGCCATCGCCAACGCCGCCGGCGTGGAATGGACGCTCGATGACTTCGAGCGCGTGCGTCTGAAGACGCCGGTGCTTTGCGATCTGAAGCCGTCGGGCCAGTACGTGGCCACCGATCTGCACAAGGCCGGCGGCATTCCGCAGGTGATGAAGATCCTGCTCGAAGCCGGCCTGTTGCACGGCGACTGCATCACCATCACCGGCCAGACCATCGCCGAAGTGCTGAAGGACGTGCCGGCCCAGCCGCGTGCCGACCAGCAGGTGATTCGTGCCTTCGACAAGCCGATGTACAAGCAGGGCCATCTGGCGATCCTGAAGGGCAATCTGGCGCCGGACGGTGCGGTCGCCAAGATCACGGGACTCAAGAATCCGGTGATCACCGGCCCGGCCCGTGTTTTCGATTCGGAAGAGCTGGCGATGGCCGCGATCATGGCCGACTCGATCCGCCACGGCGACGTGTTGGTGATCCGCTACGAAGGCCCGAAGGGCGGCCCGGGCATGCGTGAAATGCTGACGCCGACGTCGGCGCTGATCGGCAAGGGCTTCGGCGAAACCGTTGGCCTGATCACCGATGGCCGCTTCAGCGGCGGCACCTGGGGCATGGTGGTGGGCCACGTGGCGCCGGAAGCTTTCGTCGGCGGCGTCATCGCGCTG
>NZ_CAISIQ010000526.1 GCF_903885465.1 uncultured Nevskia sp. | reverse complement strand
GTGGTCCGCGACACCGCGGACAACTGCATCATCGTGTGCTCGATCGAGAACCTCGATCCGATGGGCGTGCACACCGGCGACTCGATCACCGTGGCCCCGGCGCAGACGCTGACCGACAAGGAATACCAGCGCCTGCGTAACGCGTCGGTCGCGGTGCTGCGCAAGATCGGCGTCGACACCGGCGGCTCGAACGTGCAGTTCGCGAACAATCCCGAAGACGGCCGGATGATCGTCAACGAGATGAATCCGCGTGTCTCGCGTTCGTCGGCTCTGGCCTCGAAAGCGACCGGTTTCCCGATCGCCAAGATCGCCGCCAAGCTGGCTGTCGGCTACACCTTGGACGAGTTGCGCAACGAGATCACCGGCGGCGTCACGCCGGCTTCGTTCGAGCCGAGCATCGACTATGTCGTCGTCAAGATTCCGCGCTTCACCTTCGAGAAATTCCCGACCGCCGACTCGCGTCTGACCACGCAGATGAAGTCGGTCGGCGAAGTGATGGCGATCGGCCGCAACTTCCAGGAATCGCTGCAGAAAGCGCTGCGCGGCCTGGAAGTCGGTTCCGATGGCTTCGATCCGGTGGTCGCTGATTTCTCCGAAGCGAACCTCACGAAGATCCGCGAAGAGCTGGCGACGCCGCGTGCTGGGCGCATCTGGTACGTCGGCGATGCGTTCCGCGCCGGCATGAGCATCGCCGACGTGTTCCGCTATTCGAAGATCGATCCCTGGTTCCTCGAGCAGATCGAAGAGCTGATCCAGACCGAAAGCGAAATCGCCGCCGAATCGATCAGCAAGATCAGCAAGGACAATCTGCGCCGCTACAAGCGGCTCGGTTTCGCCGATCGCCGCATCGCCACCTTGCTCGGCGTGAAGGCCGCATCGGTGCGTGCCCGCCGCCACAAGCTCGGCATTCGGCCGGTCTACAAGCGGGTCGATACCTGCGCGGCCGAGTTTCCGTCGTCGACCGCCTACCTGTATTCCAGCTATGACGAGGAATGCGAGGCTGCGGTCACGGACGCCAAGAAGATCATCGTCCTTGGCGGTGGCCCGAACCGCATCGGCCAGGGCATCGAGTTCGATTACTGCTGCGTGCATGCCGCGATGGCGCTGCGCGAAGACGGTTACGAAACGATCATGATCAATTGCAATCCGGAGACCGTATCGACCGACTACGACACCTCGGATCGCCTGTACTTCGAACCGCTGACCTTCGAAGACGTGATGGAGATCATCGAGCTCGAAAAGCCGCTCGGCGTGATCGTGCAGTTCGGCGGCCAGACGCCGCTGAAGCTGGCGCGGGCGCTGGAAGCTGCGGGCGCGCCGATCATCGGCACCAGCCCGGATTCGATCGATCTCGCCGAAGACCGCGAGCGTTTCCAGAAACTGGTCGATGAGTTGAAGCTGAAGCAGCCGCCGAATGGCGTGGCGACTTCGCTGAAGGCGGCGCTCGCCGTCGCCCAGAAGGTCGGCTATCCGCTGGTCGTTCGTCCGAGCTATGTGCTCGGCGGTCGGGCGATGGAAATCGTCCATGACGACGCCGATCTGCAGCGCTACATGACCGAGGCGGTCAAGGTCTCGAACGATTCGCCGGTGCTGCTGGATCGCTTCCTCGAGAACGCGATCGAAGTCGATGTCGATGCGCTGGCCGACAGCGAGGGCAACGTCGTGATCGGCGGCATCATGGAGCACATCGAACAGGCTGGCGTGCATTCGGGCGACTCGGCTTGTTCGCTGCCGGCCTACACGCTGAGTCAGAAGGTGCAGGACGACATCCGCGACCAGATGTTCAAGCTGGCGCGCGCGCTGAAGGTCTGCGGCCTGATGAATGCGCAGTTCGCGCTGCAGGGCGATACGGTCTATCTGCTCGAAGTGAATCCGCGTGCTTCGCGCACCAGCCCGTTCGTGTCCAAGGCCATCGGCCGGCCGCTGGCCAAGATCGCGGCGCGCTGCATGGCCGGGCAGTCGCTGCCCAGCCAGGGCATCCACAAGGAAATCGTGCCGCCGTATTTTTCGGTCAAGGAATCGGTGTTTCCGTTCGCCAAGTTCCCGGGTGTCGATCCGCTGCTCGGCCCGGAAATGCGTTCGACCGGCGAAGTGATGGGCGCCGGCGTGCATTTCGGCGAGGCCTTCAACAAGGCCTTGCTCGCTGCTGGCATGACCTTGCCTTCGGGCGGCACGGCTTTCGTGTCGGTGCGCGAGGCGGACAAGGCGAAGGCCGTCGATCTGGCCCGTCTGCTGGTGGCCAAGGGCTTCAAAGTCGTGGCCACTGAAGGCACGGCGAATGCCATCACCGCGGCCGGATTGCTTTGCGAACGGGTCAACAAGGTCAAGGAAGGCCGCCCGCATTGCGTGGACATGATCAAGAATGGCGAGATCCAGTTCATCGCCAACACGACCGAGGGCAAGAAGTCGGTCGAGGAATCGCATTCGATCCGCGCCGCGGCCATCGCCCAGAAGCTGTGCTATTTCACGACCATCGCTGGCGCCCACGCTGCGGCGATCGCGATGGATCACCTCGATCACGTCGACGTCAACCGTCTCCAGGACCTCCATAAGCAAATCACCGCATGAGCACCAAGACCCCGATGACTCTGCGCGGCGCCGAGGCGCTGCGCGAAGAATTGCGTTACCGCAAGAGCGAACTGCGCCCGAAGATCATCGCGTCGGTCGAGGAAGCTCGTGCCCACGGTGACTTGAAGGAAAACGCCGAATATCACGCCGCCCGCGAGCAGCATGGCTTCAATGAAGGCCGCATCGGCGAGATGGAAGCGAAGCTGTCGAATGCCCAGATCATCGACCCGGCCGGGCTGCCGAAGACCGGCAAGGTGATGTTCAGCACGACCGTCGAGCTGGTCGATGCCGATTCCGGCGAGGAATTGCGTTATCAGATCGTTGGTGAAGATGAGGCCGACATCAAGAACGGCCTGATCTCGGTGAATTCGCCGATCGCCCGTGCATTGATCGGCAAGACCGAAGGCGATGTCGCCCAGGTCCAGACGCCTCGCGGCATCCGCGAGCTGGAAGTCGTCAAAGTCAGCTACCTCTGAGACCGTATTGAGCAAACCGCGCAGCAAGAGCAGCACCCAATGGCTCGCCGAGCACGAGGCGGACCCCTATGTGCAGCTGGCGCGCAAGGAAGGCTACCGCTCGCGGGCGGTCTACAAGCTCAAGGAAATCCAGGAACGCGACAAGATTTTGAAGACCGGCATGACGGTCGTCGACCTGGGCGCCGCGCCTGGCGGCTGGAGCCAGTTCGCGCGTCCGCAGATTGGTAAAAACGGACGGGTGGTGGCGCTCGACATCCTGCCGATGAATCAGCTCAAGGATGTCGAGTTCATTCTTGGCGACTTCCGGGAAGACTCGGTGCTGCAGGCGATCGAAGCGGCGGTGCCGGCAGGTTCGGCTGATCTTGTGTTGTCCGACATGGCCCCCAACATCTCTGGCATCGACGTTGCAGATCAAGCTGCGTCGATCTATCTGTGCGAACTGGCGCTGGATTTTGCGGTCCAGCGTCTGAAGCCAGGTGGAGCGTTTCTCGTGAAGCTGTTCCAGGGGCCGGGGTCCGAGGCGTATTTGAAACTGGTGCGAACGAAATTTCGCACCGTGCAGATTCGAAAACCCAAGGCATCGCGGGCCAGAAGTCCCGAGGTTTACGTGCTGGCGCGCAATCATCGCGTCGTGTAGTGTCAAAACGAATTACGGATTCAAGAATCCTGAGGATTATCCGTTGAACGATCTCGCGAAGAATCTGCTGCTCTGGTTGGTCATTCTGGTTGTTCTGGTGCTTTCGTTCCAGAGCTTTTCTTCGCGCAATGGCGCGCAGCCGAAACTGGCTTATTCGGACTTCCTCGAACAGGTCAAATCTGGCCAGGTCGACAGTGCCGAGATCGAAAGCCAGAACATTCGCGGCAAGCTGAAGAGCGGCCAGACCTTCACGGCGATCAGCCCGGAAACGGACAATCGCGCGATGATTGGTATCTTGCTCGACCACAACGTCAAGTTCGACGGTGCGGTGAAGCAGGAAACGCCGCTGGTGATGCAGATCCTGTTCAGCTTCGGCCCGATCTTGCTGCTGATCGGCGTCTGGATCTATTTCATGCGCCAGATGCAGTCCGGCGGTGGCGGCGGTCGCGGTGCGATGAGCTTCGGCAAATCGCGCGCCCGCATGCTCAATGCCGATCAAGTCAAGATCACCTTCGCCGATGTTGCCGGTGTCGAGGAAGCAAAGGCGGAAGTGTCCGAACTGGTCGACTTCCTGAAAGACCCGGGCAAATTCCAGAAGCTCGGCGGCAAGATTCCGCGCGGCGTGTTGATGGTGGGCTCGCCGGGTACCGGCAAGACCTTGCTCGCCAAGGCGATCGCCGGTGAAGCGGGCGTTCCGTTCTTCACGATCTCCGGCTCTGACTTCGTCGAAATGTTCGTCGGCGTCGGCGCCAGCCGCGTCCGCGACATGTTCGAGCAGGGCAAGAAGCACGCCCCGTGCATCATCTTCATCGACGAAATCGACGCCGTTGGCCGTCATCGCGGTGCTGGTCTCGGTGGCGGTCATGACGAGCGCGAGCAGACGCTGAATCAGTTGCTGGTCGAGATGGACGGCTTCGAAGGTAATGAAGGCGTGATCATCATCGCCGCGACCAACCGTCCGGACGTGCTCGACCCGGCGCTGCTGCGCCCAGGCCGTTTCGATCGTCAGGTGGTCGTGCCGCTGCCGGATGTCCGTGGCCGCGAGCAGATCGTCAAGGTTCATCTGCGTGCGCTGCCGCTGGCCGATGACGTGAAGCCGGAAATCATCGCCCGTGCGACGCCTGGTTTTTCGGGTGCCGATCTGGCCAATCTGGTCAACGAAGCTGCGCTATTCGCCGCACGCGGCAACAAGCGCTTGGTCGGTCAGGACGATTTCGATCGTGCGCGCGACAAGATCATCATGGGTGCCGAGCGCCGCTCGATGGTCATGAGCGAGGACGAAAAGCGCAATACGGCTTATCACGAAGCTGGCCACGCGATCGTCGGTCTGAACGTCCCGGAACACGATCCGATCTACAAGGTCACGATCATTCCGCGCGGCCGCGCCTTGGGTGTGACCATGTTCCTGCCGGAAGAGGATCGTCATTCGCGCTCGAAGCAGAGCTTGAACAGCCTGATCTGCATGATGTTCGGCGGTCGCGTTGCCGAAGAACTGACTTTGGGGCCGGATGGCGTCACCACCGGTGCGTCGAACGACATCGAGCGTGCGACCAACTTGGCTCGCAATATGGTCACCAAGTGGGGTCTGTCGGACAAGCTTGGTCCACTGGCCTACAGCGAAGACGAAGGCGAAGTGTTCCTGGGTCGCAGCGTCACGCAGCACAAGAACATGTCCGACGACACGGCGAACGCGATTGATCGCGAGATTCGTGAAGTCATCGACACCAACTACGCCCGTGCCAAGCAGATTCTGGTCGACAACTTCGACAAGCTGCATGCGATGGCCGATGCGCTGATGAAGTACGAAACGATCGACAGCGATCAGATCGCGCGGATCATGCAGGGCAAGGATCCGGGTGCGCCAGGTTCGTGGACGGATGGCACTCGGGTGCCGCCGGTAGGCAACAAGCCGAACGGTCCGTCGGCGGTTCCGCCGACCGTCACGCCGACGCCTGCCAGCCAGAACTGAAGCTGCTGCAGTAGTTTTCGGGGCCGGTTCATACCGGCCCTTTTCATTTGGCGAGCTGGAACCGATCGTGATTCTCGAACTGCCGCGTGGACGACGACTGGATTTGTCCTCGCCCGTGGTCATGGGCGTTCTGAACGTCACCCCGGATTCATTCTCCGATGGCGGCCGCCATGTCGGGATCGATGCCGCACTGGCCGCTGCGCGTCGAATGCTCGACGACGGCGCTGCGATCATCGACATCGGCGGCGAATCGACGCGACCCGGCGCTGATCCGGTGTCGGTTGGCGAGGAATGCGATCGCGTCCTGCCGCTGATCGAGCGCCTGTGCAGCGAGCGGGATTGCGTCGTGTCGATCGACACGATGAAGCCGGAGGTGATGCAGGCGGCTTGCCGTGCAGGTGCTGCGATCATCAATGATGTGCAGGCCTTGCAGGCGTTCGGCGCCATCGAGGTAGCCGCCGCCGAGCAGGCTGCTGTCTGCCTGATGCACATGCAGGGCGAGCCACGAACGATGCAGTTGGCGCCTGTCTATGCGTCCGTGGTTGATGAGGTCGGCGCCTTCCTCGAATTGCGGATCGCAGCTTGTCTCGCGCAAGGCATATCGGCTGCGCGGCTGCTGATCGATCCGGGTTTCGGTTTCGGCAAGACGCTCGCGCACAACCTCGAGCTTCTGGCGCAGTTGCCCAGTTTTCAGGCGCTGCGTTTGCCGATCCTGGTCGGGATGTCACGCAAGGGCATGCTTGGCCAGATCACAGGGCGAGCGGTGGCCGATCGAACGGCGGCAGGACTGGCGGCCGCAACGCTCGCGGTCTGGAACGGTGCAAGCATCGTCCGTACGCACGATGTTGCGGCAACGGTTGACGCCGTGAAAGTGGCTGGCGCAGTACGACGCGCGGTGCAAGCGGTGTCGGCCCCGTCATAATGTCGGGATGAGTCGACAATATTTTGGAACGGACGGCATTCGAGGGCGCGTGGGTCAGGCGCCGATGACCCCGGAGTTCGCCTTGAAGCTGGGTTGGGCAGCAGGCTGCGTGCTGGCGAAAACGCCGGGCGCACGGGTGCTGGTCGGCAAGGACACGCGGCGTTCGGGCTATCTGTTCGAATCGGCACTGGAAGCGGGTCTGGCTGCGGCCGGCGTTGAAACCTATCTGCTCGGGCCGCTGCCGACCCCGGCAGTCGCCTACCTGACTCGCGCACTCCGAGCTCAGGCGGGGGTTGTTATCTCGGCTTCGCACAATCTGCATTTCGACAATGGCGTGAAGTTCTTCTCCGGTGAAGGAGACAAGCTCAGCGATCAGCTCGAAGAGGAAATCGAGTCCTATCTGGAGCGGGATATCGTCTGCGTGCCGCCCGAATCAATGGGACGGGCGCGACGGATCGATGACGCGCAAGGCCGGTATATCGAGTTCTGCAAGGGCGCGTTCGCTGGCGATTCCCTGCGCGGCCTGAAACTGGTCGTCGATTGCGCCCATGGCGCGGCCTATCGGGTTGCACCGGCAGTTTTTGCCGAGCTCGGGGCGCAGGTGTTATCGATCGGTGTCAGCCCGAATGGCCTCAATATCAACGAGGACTGTGGCTCCACACATCTGGAAGCGTTGAAGGCGGCCGTTGCGCACCATCGTGCCGACATCGGCATCGCCCTCGATGGTGATGGCGATCGCTGCCTGATGGTTCGGGCCGATGGCCAGTCGGTTGATGGCGACGAGATTCTTTACGTGCTGGCGCGTCAGCGGCAGCTGTCAGGCAGCTTGCGTGGGCCGGTGATCGGTACCGTGATGAGCAATTACGGTCTTGAGCGCGCCTTCGCTGGACATGGCATCGCCTTCGAACGCGCTGCCGTCGGTGACCGTTACGTGCTCGAGCGCCTGCGTGCCACTGGCGGCATCATCGGCGGCGAAACCTCGGGACATACGATCTGTCTCGATCGGGCCCGCACCGGTGACGGCATCATCACCGCGCTCCAGATACTGGAAGCGATGCAGATCCAAGGCCTGTCGCTGGCCGAACTGGTGCAAGGCATGGCCAAGTTGCCACAGGTGTTGCTGAATGTGCCGGTGACCGGCAAGGCCAAGCCTCTGCTGGATCATGCGCTGGTGCTGGCCGCGGCGACCGAGGTCGAACAATGGCTGGCAGGGCGAGGGCGCTTGCTGTTGCGGGCGTCCGGTACTGAGCCGGTGCTACGGGTCATGGTGGAAGCCAATGACCCCGACGACGCAAACAAGGCGGCAGAACGCCTGGCAACCGCAGTACAGCAGGCTGCGGCCTTGTCGGTTGCTTGATCTCACAATTGAATGACTCAATCCACTAACAAGAGCGGAGGACCTATGTCGCGCGGATATCTGGTGGCGGGCAACTGGAAGATGAACGGATTATCGGCGTCGAACGTCGCACTGGTCGAAGGCTTGCTGCGTGGCATCGCCGAATGTCCGGCGATCGATGTACTCGTCTGCCCGCCGGCTTTGTATCTGGATGCGGTGAGGCGGCATATCGGTGCAGCGCCGATTGCGGTTGGCGGCCAGAACCTCAGCGATGAGCGCGAGCTTGGTGCTTACACCGGCGAACTTCATGCGTCGATGCTGAATGACGTGGGCTGCAGCCATGTGCTGGTGGGCCACTCCGAGCGCCGGACGCTCTATGGCGAGAATGATGCTTGTGTGGCACGCAAGTTCGTCGTTGCGCAGGCGGGCGGCCTGATTCCGGTGCTGTGCATCGGCGAAACGCTTGCTGAACGTGAAGCCGATCAGACCGAGGTCGTGTTGAAGCGTCAGCTGGATGCTGTCATTGCCGCTGCCGGAATCGGCGCATTCCTCAATGCGGTGGTTGCTTACGAACCGGTTTGGGCCATTGGTACCGGCCGTACGGCCAGCGTTGAGCAGGCTCAGGCGGCGCACGCATTTATCCGTGGCGTCATCGCCGCTAACGATGCTAAAATCGCAAATTCGGTTCGCCTGCTTTACGGCGGCAGCGTCAAAGCTGACAACGCAGCGTCCCTGTTCTCCTGTGAGGACGTGGACGGTGGTCTGATTGGCGGCGCGTCGCTGAAAGCCCCGGAATTCCTCGCGATCTGCGCGTCGGCCCAGATATTGGCCGCATCGCTCGACGCCTGACATCAACAACGATCGGGTTTCATGTACACAATTCTGGTAGTGCTACACGTGCTGGTGTCCATTGCGCTAATCGGCCTCGTGCTGATTCAGCATGGCAAGGGCGCCGATGCAGGTGCTGCGTTCGGCAGTGGTGCTTCGGGCACCGTATTCGGCTCACGCGGTTCGGCTAATTTTCTGACTCGGATCACCGCCTGGCTGGCCGGCGCGTTCTTCCTGCTCAGCTTGGCGCTGGCTTACGTCGTGCACGGCAAAAGCGCGAGCAGCAGCGTGGTCGATCAGGCTCCGGCTGCGGTTGTCTCCGAGCCCGTTGTTCCGGCGGTAACCTCGGAAGGCGGTGCTGTTCCGGCGCCAACGCCTGCGCCGGAAGTTCCTGCCCCAAGTCCGGCAGCACCTACGGCACCGGCAGGAAATGATTCTGCGCCGGGCTCGCAAAAGCCATCGGTTCCGCAGTAAAATAGTCGACGCGCTTGGTGCTGATGGATTGTTCTTTCAGCAGCGGCGCCAGAAGTAATAATCCTGAAAGCCGACGTGGCGGAATTGGTAGACGCACTACCTTGAGGTGGTAGCGGCG
>NZ_CAISIQ010000525.1 GCF_903885465.1 uncultured Nevskia sp. | reverse complement strand
CGCTGCCGGCCTGAAAGTGACGCCGGCAGTGCGCGCCCTCGCCCACCGCCTGAATGTCGACCTGACCATCATCACGCCGACTGGCCCGGACGGCATGGTCACTGCTGCCGACGTGCAGCGGGTGCACAAGATCCTGACCGAGGTCGGGCCGATGGAGAAGCTGCGCGGCGCCCGCAAGGCGATGGCCCAGAGCATGGCCCAGAGCCGCGACGAAGTGATGCCGGCGACGGTCACCGATGACGCTGTGCTGCATGCCTGGCCAGCAGGCCTGAAGCATGATCTGACCATCCGCCTGATCCGCGCCATCGTCGCTGGCGTCAAGGCCGAGCCGGCGCTGAACGCCTGGTACGACCAGGCCGAAATCGGCCGGCGTCTGCTGGCGAAGATCCACGTCGGCGTCGCTGTCGACACGCCGGATGGCCTGTTCGTGGCGGTGCTGCAGGATGTCGCCTCGCGCTCCGAGGAATCCCTGCGCAGCGGCCTGCAGAAGATGAAGGAAGCCACCTTGAACCGCAGCCTGCCGCCCGAGGAACTGCGTGGCTACACGATCACCCTGTCGAACTTCGGCCGCTTCGGTGGCAAGTACGCGACACCCGTCATCGTGCCGCCGACAGTGGCGATCGTCGCCGCCGGCTCGCTGCGCGATGCCGTGGTGCCGGTCAATGGCCAGATCGTGATCGCCAAGATCCTGCCGCTATCGATCAGCTTCGATCACCGCTGCGTCACCGGCGGCGAAGCGACCCGTTTCCTGGCCGGCTTGATCGCCGATCTGGAGCTGGCGGGCTGAGGGCGGCGCGGCTGGCGAAAACGTCCAAAGTTGTCGCACGCAAAGGCGCAAAGACGCGGAGAAAAGGCCCAAGCGAAAGCTTTCTGAAAAGCTCTTGCTGTTCTTTGCGTCTTTGCGCCTTTGCGTGAGACCAGGCTTCTGCCGTTCGCTTTAGAATCCGCGCCTTGGCTCACGGCGCGGATTTTGCTGACAGCCCTTTCATTGATGGTCATGCGGGTTTTCTGACGTGCGAGTGGTCCTGGTCGATGATGATGGCGGGCGTCTGGCCCTGCTGGATGAGGCCATGCGCGCGGCTGGACATCAGGTGGTGGGCCGGCTGGCGGCGGATGGCGATCTGGTTGCCGCCGTCGACCTGCTGCAGCCGGACATCGTGCTGATCGATGTCGACAGCCCCAGCCGCGACACTCTCGAATCACTCGGCCAGATCAGCCGCGACCGGCCCAGGCCGATCGTGCTGTTCGCCCAGCATTCCGATGCCGAAACCATCCGCAGGGCAATGAAGGCCGGCGTCTCCGCGTATGTCGTCGATGGCCTGAGTGCTGCGCGGCTGGCGCCGGTGATCGAAGTGGCGATCGCTCGCTTCCAGGAATACCAGACACTGCGCGAGGAGCTGAGCTCGACCAAGCTCAAGCTCGCCGATCGCCGCGATGTCGAAAAAGCCAAGGGTCTGCTGATGAAGCGCAAGGGAATCGACGAGAACGCCGCCTACGAAGCGCTGCGGCGCATGGCGATGGATCGCAATCTGCGGCTCGGCGACATCGCCCGTTCGCTGATCGCCGCCGCGGAGCTGCTGTGAGCGGCCCGATCCCACTGAAGCTCGGCCTGCTGCCGCTGGCCGATGCGGCACCGCTGTTCGTTGCTCGCGAATGTGGTTATTTCGCCGGCCAGGGGCTGGACGTCAGCCTGAGCGTCGAAGCGTCCTGGGCTGGCCTGCGCGACAAGCTCGCCGCCGGCATGCTCGATGCCGCCCAGCTGCTCGCGCCGATGCCGCTGGCCGCACAGCTCGGTGTCGACCGCCTCGGCGTGCCGTTCGAAACCGCGCTGACTCTGAGCCGCAACGGCAACGCGATCACCGTCTCGAACGCGCTGCATCGCCGGCTCGAAGCGCCGGCACCGGAACCGATCGCCACCGGTGCGGCGCTGAAGCGGGTGATCGGCGAGGATCGCGCCGCCGGCCGGCCGCCGCGCAGCTTCGCCCACGTGTTCCCGTTCTCGAGTCACCACTACCTGCTGCGCGACTGGCTGGCCGATGCCGGCATCGATCCGGACCGTGACGTGAAGCTGGTCGTGGTGCCGCCGCCGCTGGTGCTGAAAGCACTGCGCGATGGCCGCATCGATGGCTATTGCGTCGGCGCGCCCTGGGGCTATGCGGCCGAGCTCGAAGGCATCGGCCAGCGCTTGCTGGCCACGCACACCATTCGCCCCGGCTGCGCCGAGAAAGTGCTCGGCGTCACCGGCGACTGGGCGAAGCGCCAGCCGGACGCGCATCTGGCGCTGGTCGCTGCATTGATCGAAGCCGGACGCTGGCTCGAACAGCCAGGCAATCGCGCGGCAGCAGCGCAGATGCTGATCGACGCCAAGCTGGTCGGCGCTCCGGACGAATGCCTGCGCGCCGCGCTGCGCGACGATCACGAGGATCTGCTCAGCCCGCAGTTCATCTTTGGTGCGGGCGAGATGCTGCTGCCGCACCACGACGATGCACGCTGGTTCCTGCGCCAGATGCAGCGCTGGGGCCAGACCGGCGATGCCGTGGACATCGAAGGCACGGTGCTGGCCAGCTATCGCCTGCAATTGCATGATCAGGCCAGCAGCCGCGCCACTTCGGTCGCGACGCCGCTGCTTCAATAAGATCGGCGGCGACTTCAGCCGACGACGCGAATCTTCATTTCCCGCTTCCAGGACAGCTCCGTGGCGAGCATCGGCGTCACCTGTGCGTCGCCGTCGCTGGTCAGCGCCAGCACCCGGTCCAAGCCGAGCTGATGGGCCAGCGCCGGCCAGTGCTGCGGGCCGGCCACGAACAGTGCGGCCCCCGCGGCATCGGCCATCGCGCCGTCGGCATGCACTACGGTCAGCGAACGCAAACCTTCTGCCGGCCAGCCACTGAGCGGATCGAGCAGATGCGAGTAGCGGCGGCCCTGATGCTCGAAGGCGCGCTGCTCGTCGCCATGGGTGACCACCGAGCGTTCGCCCGGCTGGACGCTGGCCAGCACGTACTCCTGCTCGCCACCGTCGAAAGGATCGCGGATGCCGACTCGCCAGGGCCGTCCATCGCGATAGCCGCGCGCGCCGACATGGCCGCCGGCATCGATGGTGGCGTCCGGAAAGCCGGCGCGGGCCAGCAGGTCGAGCATCTGATCGACGATGAAGCCCTTGCCGATGGCGCCGAAATCCCAGGCCACGTTCGGCGCCGGACCATAGCTGGCGCCGCCGTCGTACTCGGGCGCCGCGTGCAGCGCCTCGATCAAGGTTTCGATGTCGTCCGCCTCGGGCGGCACGCTGCGCAGCCGCGCCGGATCGTCGAAGCCCCAGAGCCGGACCAGGGCGGCGACTCGCGGCTCGAACTGGCCGCGACAGGCTTCGCGAATCGCCCAGGCCTTGGCGAACAGATCCTTCAGCACCGGCGGCACGGTTGCAGTGCGGCCAGCCAATAATCTCTGGTTGAAGGCCGACAAGGCTCCGGGCCCCCAGGCCCAGGCCTCGCGGCCGAAAGCGATCATGTCGCGTTGCACTTCAGCCATCACCCGGTCGACTTCGCGGCGCGAGCGGCGGTTCGACACCACGGTCACCGTGATCGTCGTGCCCATCGCCAGATAGCGCTGGCGATAGGTGGTCTGCCGGGCCAGGAAATGGCTGACCGCATTGGCACCGGGCTGGGTGTCCCGCGCGTGCCGCAGCTGCGGTCTGACCATGATGTCAGCCACCGTTGGCCGCCTTGCGTCGGCTCTGGCGAATGCGCCACCAGGTCCAGACGCCGCTGATCGACAGCATCAGCGCTAGCACGCCGATGAGGGTGATGATCCAGGCACCGACGACGCCGAACAGGCGGCCGCTGTGGAGATCGATCAGCACCTGTTCAACGAGGATCGATGGCCGCGCGAACTGTTCGATGTTGCTGCGCTGCTCCGCCGGCAAGGGCTTCGGCTCCGACCAAGTCACCGACTGCGGCAACACCGGTGTCCAGGTATTGCCGCCGTCGCCGCTTTCGTAGGCATCGAAATCCTGCACTGCGATCGCGCCGGCCGCGGTGGCGCCGATACGGCGCACGGCCGCGATCGGCAGCACCGGGGGGCGCAGTTCGTCGATCCGTTCACCGGCCATCGTGGTGATCACCAGGCTTTCCGGCGTGCCGATATACAACTGGGTGCCGGTGGGACCGGCGAGCGATACGAAACCGACCGGTGCCGGCAAACGTGGCGACACCTCCTTGGCATCGAGCAAGGTGTTTTCCTTGGTCGCCGCCATCCAGTGACCCGCGGCCTCGAAGCCCATGCGTGGCGCTTCGGCCCGCAGGCCGTACATCGCCGTCAGCCAATCCCAGCGCAGCCTTGCGGTGTCGAAGCCCAGCTCGTTGCTGCGGGTCAGCAAGGTGCCGCTGACGCCGAGCCAGAGCACGAAGAAGGCCGCCGTCAGGCCGATGCGCTGATGCCACTGGCGCAGCACCGCAGTCAGGCTGCGCTTCGGTTTCGGCCGCGCCACAACGCCCTTCGCCGAGGTCGGCGCGGCAACTCTGCGCAGACGACGCACGAGACGCCGGGCCAGATGCACCGGGCGCGACTTGCTGGTGGATTCGGCGGCCATGGCCTCAGGCCGCTGCCATGCTGTCGAGTATCAGCGCCGTTGCCGCCATGCGCTCCATCATCTTCACCGACAAGGTGGCGCCGGAAATGTTGTCGACGGTCTTGTCGAGCTTGGCGCCGGCCAGCTTGGCGCCGGTGATCTTCTTCAGCCACGAGGCTTCGGCAATCTGCTCGCCGCGCGATTCGCGATAGATCAGTACGCGGGCGGAATCGATGCTGCCGTCCTTGACCACGAAACCGGAGGTGGTCAGCTGGTAGCCGACCTTGCCGATGTCATCGAGGATCCAGGCGCTGCGACCATCGGCTTTCCAGTAGCGAAGCTGCGCCTGGGGATAGGCGCGACCGAAGGCGGCGGTGAGCTTGGCCTGCGCGGCGGCATCGAGCATCAGCAGCTTGGGCGCGGGCGGCGTGCTGCCGAACACTTCGGTCAAGAAGGCGGTCGGCGTCTGGAAGGTGGTCCACAAATCGGTGGCTCTGCCGATCGAGGGCAGCATCAGGCCAGCGAAGAGGCCGCCGACGGTCCGCAGCAGTGAACGGCGGGATACGGGCTCCAAACCAGAAACGAGGTCCGGAACGGGTGATTGGATGTCTCTGTTTCTATGCTTTGTCATGATCTCTGGGTCTTTATTTTTAGTGGTGTCCACGGATTAGGTGGATCGTTTGATTCCAATCGACGCCTGCAAAAGGCCCGGACGCTGCCGACAACGGCAGAGTCCGGGCAAACGGGTTTCAACGGTGCCTTCAGCTGGCCAGAGCCTTCAGCGGGTAACGATGGAACGCTTGAACGGTGCCAGTGCAGCAATCAGCTGGTTGCAGGTGTGATACGGGGTACGGACGTCTTCGCAAGCGAGATAGGCGTCTTCGACGACTGCATTGAACTGCGTCAAGGTGATGCCCATTTCGCCGTGTGCAGCACTCATGCTGGCACCTTGATATTCCACTCCGGGGCCACCGAGCATCACGCCGACCAGCTGCTTGTTGAGGCTGATCTGACGCTCGACCTTGCCGTGAGCGGCAAAGATATGATTGATGCGGTTGTCGGCCATGATGTATTTGAACAAGGCTTCGGTCCAACGGGCGACACCGTATTCGCCACCGAACTTTTCATAAGCATCCGACGAGATCTGCGGATAGGTCGACTGAGGCTTACCTTCCGGTGTTTCCGAACCGGCGGCGAAAGCCGACAGTGACGACAGGCTCAACGCCGTCGCGAGTACCAATTTGTTGAACGACTTCATGATGACTTCTCCTTGAAAGGACAGCACTTAGATTGGGCGATTGGATTCGGATGGGCGCTTTAGAAGCTCGCCTGCACCGAGAAATACGCACCGGTCTGCTTGGGGGTCAGAGTGATGTTTCCGAGGTTGGCGTATGCAGCGACGAATGACAGGTTCTTGTTCGGGAAGTAGGCGAAGAACACGTCGAACCAATCGCTTTCGCGCTGGGTCAGCGTGTCATTGACGTTGTTGACGATCTGCCCGACCGGGCCGGATACGCCGATGTTGTTCAGCGCGCCGGTGATGTTGCCGAGCACCGTGGTATCGATACCGCCAACGTTCACACCACGACCATCGGTGTTCTTGCCGTGGGCTGCGTACTCGGCACCGATCGCCACGTTCTTGGCGAGCAGATAGGCGAACGACACTTCAGGACGGAACTCGCGGCTGTTCTTGTTCGGGCCGCCGAAACCGGTCAGACCGGTCTGATTCGCGGCCGTGTAACGCACGGTGAGGTTGACCAGAAGATCGAGCGGGAAAAAGATCTTGGTGACTGCAACATAGGCTTCGAAATCCTTGCGCTTGTTGGCCAGCAAGGTGCGCATCAGCTCATCGTTGTGGTTGATCTTGTAGAAGCCGCCAATGGCCACCTGCGGAATCAGCGTGTCCGAGTCATAGATCGATTCGCCGAGCACACGCAGCTTGGCGCCGAAGATATCCATGCGGATCGACGTGTTGAATGGATCGATGCCGGTATCGTTCTTGCCACCGCCGGTCAGCGTATTGGTCAGCAGGCCAACGGTGTTGAACGTGCTGCCAGTCGGCAACAGATCGTAGGCGTACGAGAGTTCCAGACGATCGTAGAAGCCGACCGCGACACCGAGCGAATTCAAGCTGTAATTCGGCAGATTCGCGTAGGTGTAGTGGATGCTGCCGTTGATGCCCTGGTTGGT
>NZ_CAISIQ010000524.1 GCF_903885465.1 uncultured Nevskia sp. | reverse complement strand
TTCGGGCGCAGCTTCTTCGGGAACAGGCGGGGACGGGCGAACGGCGTCAGGACGATCGACATGGTGCGACAGGGTGGCGGCGGGGCTACCAACCGTAGCGCAATTGCTCGCTTGCTAGAGTGCGCGGCCACCAGCAGCTTTCGACCCCTTCCGGAACCCACACGATGCTGCCTGCCAACCACCCGCAACGCCTGATCGTCGCCGACGAAGTTCATGCCCGGCCGTCAACCTCCGCGTTCACGCCCAGCCGCGCAACCCACATCGCGCTGCTGGTCTCGGCCGAGGATCGCGAGCAGGAGTTCGCGCACCTGCAGCGCTTGTGCGCCGAATACGGCGTGGCCTCGCCGATGGCCGGCACCCTGCAGTTCAGCGTGCAGCTGGGCGAGATCACGCTGAAGTGGGAACGGCACGGCGAGTTCTCCGGCATCACGCTGTTCGTGCCCGGCCCTGGCGCGGCGCCGTTTGCGGATTCGGCGGTCAGCCTGCTGCCAAGCGGTTGGCTGGCGGGCCTGCCGGGCCAGACGCTGGTCGCCGCCAATGCGCTGCTGATCGAAGCCGATGACGGGCTGTTGCCGAGCGCGCTGCTCGATGAGCACTTCGAGAACAACATCGCCGTCGGTGGCGAGATCGGCGATGGCGCCGGCCAGGCCTATACCGATTTCCGTATTCACGAGGACGGCTTCTCGCGCTTCCTGATCCTCGATCGCAGCTTCACGCCGCGGCAGGCCGGCCGGATGCTGCAGCGCCTGTTCGAGATCGAGGTCTATCGGGTGCTGGCGCTGCTGGCCTTGCCGGTGGCGCGCGCCCAGGCGCCGCGGACGCGGGCCATTGAGCAATCACTGGGGGCACTGACCGCGCAGATCGCCGCCGAGGACGGCGCGGTGGCCGATGAAGCACTGCTGCACGAGTTGACCCAGCTGGCCGCCGCCGTCGAAAGCAGCCTGGCGACCACCGAGTTCCGCTTCAACGCCTGTATCGCCTATCACGCGCTGGTCAGTACCCGCATCGAGGAACTGCGCGAACGCCGGCTACCGGCCGTGCAGCCGATCGGCGAGTTCATGACCCGCCGCCTGGGCCCGGCGGTGTCGACCTGCCGGCACACGCTGAAGCGTCTGCACGAGCTGTCCGATCGCGTCGCCAAGGTCAGCGGCCTGCTGTCGACCCGCGTCGACATCACCCGCGAGCGCCAGAACCAGGCACTGCTGGCGTCGATGGAACGCCGCACCGGGTTGCAGCTGCGCCTGCAGCAGACGGTGGAAGGCCTGTCCGTGGCGGCGATCGTCTATTACGCGTCCGGCCTGGTCGGTTATCTGGCCAAGGCCGGCAAGGCGGCACATCTGCCGGTCGACCCGGATCTGGTCGTCGGCCTGGCGCTGCCGGTGCTGTTCATCAGCGTCTGGATGGGCCTGCGGCGCATGCACCGGAAGCTGCACGCGGCGGATCACTGAACCCGGCTTGCACAGAAAAACGCGGACAATTACAGTCCGCGTTATGGCGCATCTGGGAAGCAGTGTCGAATACGGGCTGCACTGCCTGCTCTGGCTGGCGGCGCCCGATGCTGCGCCGGCCAGCAGCCGCGATCTGGCCGAGCTGCAGGGCGTGTCGCCCTCGTTCGTCGCCAAAATCTTTCCCAAGCTCGAGAAGGCCGGCATCGTCAGCGCCAGCGCCGGCATCCATGGCGGTTATCGGCTGGCGAGACCGGCGGCGAAGATCACCGTGCTTGACGTGGTCGACGCCATCGAAGGCCACAAGCCCTTGTTCGATTGCCAGGAAATCCGCGGCCGCTGCGCGATCTTCAAGGGCAAGGCGCCGGCCTGGTCGACCCAGGGCGTCTGCTCGATCCACGCGGTGATGCTGCGTGCCGAGCAAAGCATGCGCGCCGAACTCGGCCGCGCCACCCTGGCCGATCTGGTGACGACGGTGGCCCGCAAGGCACCGGCCGGCATGCCCTCCGAAATCAAGGTCTGGCTGACCGGGCGGCTGGCGGCGCGATCCGAAGCGCAAGCGGAAGGCCGAACGGCGCAAGCGAAACAAGCCGCTGCATCGAAGTTGCGCCGGCGGCCGGAACATTAATCCACCGAACCCATGAGATTCCACCCCCTGCTGGACGCACGCCTTGGGCGCGCTGCGGCGTCAGAAATGCTCGCAATAGAACAACTATTGCTGTGCTTTCTTCCTTGCATCGCATCCCAATTCGCACGCCCTTCAGGGGGTGAACTCACCGGTTCGGTGGACCGGGCAAAAACTCAAACGATAAAACCAAGGGGAGAACAACAATGATCGAGACCAGAAACACCCGTCAGGCAGCAGCGGTGCTCAGCATCTTCGCCGTCATTCACTGCGCGATCGCGCTCTGGCATGGCGGCGCCCACCTGTCGGTGCCGGTGGAACTGGACCCGCCGAAGATGGCCTTCGTCGGCCTGGTGGTCGTCATCCTGCCGCTGCTGGCCGCAGCGCTGCTGTGGACCAAGCTGAAGAAAGTCGGCGTGGTGCTCTACACCGGATCGATGGCGGCGGCGCTGGTGTTCGGCATCGTCAATCACTACATCCTGATTTCGCCGGACAACGTCACCTGCGTGCCGCCGGGTGATCACCGGATGACCTTCATCGTCTCGGCTGGATTCGTCGCTGGCAGCGAACTGATCGGCACGCTGCTTGGTGTGATCGCGTTGCGGCGCTGGTTCAACTGAGCGTCGGGCAAAAAAATCCCCCATCGAAGGGGGTTCTTTTCACGTTGCTGCGCGGCTTTGCCACGTGATGGTCGGAGAGACAGGAATCGAACCTGCGACCCCCTGCTCCCAAAGCAGGTGCTCTACCAAGCTGAGCTACTCTCCGACTGGGCGCGCAGTCTAACCGTTTTGGTGATCGGGTTTGGCGCTCTGTCCGGAGATTTTTTCAGACTGGGGCCGCGCTCAGGTTCGTTCGGCGCTCGCGGCGACGCCGGCGCCAGCCGGTGAGTTTCTCGAAACCGAGGTAGACGATCGGGGTGGTCAGCAGGGTCAGCAGCTGGCTCAGCAGCAGGCCGCCGATGATCGCGATGCCGAGTGGTTGTCGCAGTTCGGAGCCCGTGCCCAGGCCAATCGCCAGCGGCACGGCGCCGAATACGGCGGCCATCGTCGTCATGGTGATCGGCCGGAAGCGGGTCATGCAGGCTTCGAAGATCGCGTCGCGCGGGCTCATGCCGCGGTGGCGCTGGGCTTCCAGCGCGAAGTCGATCATCAGGATGGCGTTCTTCTTGACGATGCCGATCAGCAGGATGATGCCGATGATCGCGACCAGCGACAGTTCCATGTTGAACGCCAGCAGCGCCAGCAGCGCGCCGATGCCGGCCGAAGGAATCGTCGACAGGATGGTCAGCGGGTGCACCCAGCTTTCGTAGAGCATGCCGAGCACGATGTAGACCGTGAGCAGCGCGGTCAGCAACAGGATCGGAAACGCGCTCAGGCCGCTGGCGAACAGCGCGGCACTGCCGCCGAAGCCGCCGTGTATATCGCCCGGCATCTGCAGTTCCGCCATCGCCTGACCGATCTGCGCTTCAACCTGGGGCAGGCTGGCGCCGGGTGCCAGATTGAAAGTCAGGTTGACGACAGTGAACTGGCCTTCGTGATTGATCGACAGCGGCGCGGTGCCGAACTCGAAACGGGCGATCGCCGACAACGGCACG
This sequence comes from uncultured Nevskia sp., assembly GCF_903885465.1. GTDB lineage: Bacteria > Pseudomonadota > Gammaproteobacteria > Nevskiales > Nevskiaceae > Nevskia. The sequence goes on along the minus strand of NZ_CAISIQ010000524.1, from coordinate 2,780 downwards.
GCAACGCCGGACGGCGTGCTCACCTGGATGCGGGCCAGTTCGGAAGGATCCTGCTGCTCCTCGGGCGTCGCTTCGAGGATCACCCGATGGGTGTTGGTGCGATCGTAGATCAGCGCGATCTGGCGCTGGCCGAAGGCGTCGTACAGCGCCTGGTCAACGGTGGCCGGACGCAGGCCAAGGCGTGAAGCAGCATCGCGATTGACGATGACGTTCAACTGCAGCGCGCCGGTTTCCAGATCGGAAGACACATCGAGCAGCTGCGGCATCTTCTTCAGGCGTTCGACCAGCTTCGGCGTCCAATCGTAGAGGTCTTTCGCTTCCGGCGCGCTCAGCGCGTACAGGTATTGCGAACGGCCGGAGCGGCCACCGGCGCGCAGATCCTGCACCGCCTGCAGATACATCTCGATGCCTTCGACTTTCGCGGTCTTCGGCCGCAGCCGATCGATGACCTTGTCGGCGCTGATCTTGCGGCCCTGTTCCGGCGTCTTCAGGTTGATGAACATGCGCCCGGAATTCGAGGCACCGCGGCTGCCGCCGACGAAGTAGACCGCCGACTGCACGGCCGGATCGGCGAGCACGACATCGGCCACCTTCAGGGTTTTCTCGGCGATCGCCTCGAACGAGGTGTCCTGCGCGGCAACGAGGTTGCCGGAGATGAAACCGGTGTCCTGCTGCGGAAAGAAACCCTTCGGCACGATCGTGTACAGGTAACCGGTGAGGAACACGGTGCCGAGCGTGAACACCGCCATGATCCGCGTATGGCGCAGCGCCCACAGCAGCGCCACCCGATAGCCGGAGAGCAGCCAGGCGAGACTGGCTTCCAGGCCGCGTTCGAGCCGGCCCGGTACGCGCTCGTGGTTTTCCGGGCGCAGAAACTTCGCGCACAGGGTGGGCGTCAGGGTCAGCGAGATCAGCGCCGATACCGCGACGGCGACGGCCAGAGTCACCGAGAACTCGCGAAACAGCCGGCCGGGAATGCCGGCCAGGAACAGGATCGGGATGAACACCGCGATCAGCGACACGGTGATCGACAGCACCGTGAAGCCGATTTCCTTGGCGCCGCGCAGCGCGGCGTCGCGCGGCTTCTCGCCGTTTTCGATATGCCGAACGATGTTCTCGATGACCACGATCGCATCGTCGACGACGAAGCCCACCGACACCGTCAACGCCAGCAGCGACAGATTGTCGAGGCTGTAGTCGAGCAGCCACATCGCCGCGAACGTCGCGGCCAGCGCCAGCGGTACGGTGACGCCGGCAATCGCTGTCGGCACGCCGCGGCGCAGGAACAGGAACATCACCAGGATCACCAGCGCGGTCGACAGCACCAGCGCAATCTGCACCTCGTCGACCGAGGCACGAATGGTCTGCGTGCGATCGGCCTGGATCGACAGCTCGACCCCTGGCGGCAAGCTGGCGCGCAAGGCCGGCAGCTGCTCGAGGATCTGGTCGACGGTTTCGATGACGTTGGCATCGGCCTGCTTGCGGATGAACACCAGCACCGCGCGCTTGCCGTTGTACCAGCCGGCCAGACGAGCGTTCTCCTGGCCGTTGATCACCGTGGCGACCGAGGACAGCGGGATCGGCACGCCGTCGCGCGTGGCGATGATGGCGTTGCGGAAATCCTCGACGGTGGCCAGCTGGTCATCGGCATCGATGACCCAGGTCTGCGCCTCGTCGCTCAAGGAGCCCTTGGCGCGATTGACGGTCAGCGCGTTGATCGCGGTACGCACCGTCGCCATCGACAGGCCCATCTGCGCCAGCTGCGCCGGGTTTGCCTGGATGCGGATCGCCGGCTTCGCGGCGCCGGAGATCTGCACTTCGGCCACGCCTTCGACCTGCGACAGGCTCGGGTTCAACTGGTTGTCGGCGAACTCGTAGACCTTGTCGAGGCCGACGGTATCGGAGGTCAGCGCCAGGATCAGGATTGGCGAATCATTGGGATTGGCCTTGCGCCAGGTCGGCGGCGCCGGCAGGCCCGCAGGCAGATCGGCGAGCGATGCATTGATCGCGGCCTGCACGTCACGCGCGGCGCCGTCGATGTCGCGATCGAGATCGAACTGCAGCACCACGGTGGCGCTGCCGAGCGCGCTCGACGAGGTGATTTCGTTGACGCCGGGAATCTGGCCGAAGCGCCGTTCCAGCGGCGCGGCCACAGTCTGCGCCATGGTTTCCGGGCTAGCACCCGGCTGCTGGGTCGAGACAAAAATGATCGGGAATTCGACCTGCGGCAGCGGTGCCACCGGCAGCCGCGAATAGGCCAGCGCGCCGAGCAAGAAGATGCCCACCGCCAGCAAGGTGGTGCCGATCGGCCGCGCGATGAAAGGCGCGCTGAGGTTCACTTAAGCTGCACCGCCGCGTTCGGTTCAGCCTCGCCATCCTTGCGGCTGAAGCGCTTGGCCAGCTTGTCCATCGCCAGATAGATCACCGGCGTCGTGTACAAGGTCAGCATCTGGCTGAGGATCAGGCCGCCGACGATGGCGATGCCGAGCGGATTGCGCAGCTCCGAACCGGTGCCCGATTCCAGCGCCAGCGGCAGCGCGCCGAGCAGTGCGGCCATGGTCGTCATCATGATCGGCCGGAAGCGCAGGCAGGCGGCTTCGAAGATCGCCTCATGTGGCGGCTTGCCGTGATCGCGCTCGGCCTCCAGAGCGAAGTCGATCATCATGATCGCGTTCTTCTTGACGATGCCGATCAACAGCACCACGCCGATCAGCGCCACCACCGAGAAATCCTGACCGGTCAGCAGCAACGCCAGCAGCGCACCGACGCCGGCGGACGGC
>NZ_CAISIQ010000523.1 GCF_903885465.1 uncultured Nevskia sp. | reverse complement strand
CCGACGGCGTGCAGGTGTTCGTCGGCAAGACCGAGAACTTCAGCCGCGAGAATGGCGGCAACATCGTCAATACCGGTTTCATCATCTGCCGCGACGGCGTCATCGTCATCGATACCGGGCCGTCTAAAGCCTACGGCGAACAGCAGCGCGCGGCGATTGCCAAGCTCGGCAAGCTGCCGGTCACGCAGATCTATCTGACCCATGCGCATCCCGATCACGTGCTCGGCAGTCAGGCTTATCCGGGAGTACCGATCGCGGCGTTGCCGGGCACCACGCAAGGCCTGACCCGCAACGGCGACAGCCTGCTGTCGAATCTGTATCGCCTGGTCGGTGATGCGATGCGCGATACCGAACTGCGCCTGCCGACGATGGAAGCGAAGAGCGGCGAGGTGACCGTCGCTGGCCGGCGTCTGCGGCTGATCCCCGGGCTGGGCCATACCGATGCTGATCTAATGGTTTTCGACGAGGCCAGCAAGACGCTGTTCACCGGCGATCTGGTGTTCTTTCAGCGCACCTTGACCACGCCGAATGCCGACATCCCGCATTGGTTGAAGACGCTCGATGCGATCGACGCGCTCGACTTCAAGATCATGGTGCCGGGTCACGGTCCGGTGCTGCGCGATCACGCCGGCATCGCCCAGACCCGCGACTATCTGCAATGGTTGAGGGACAGCCTGCAAGGGGCCGCCCGCCGTGGTCTCGACATGCCGGAAGTGTTGCAATTGACGATCCCCGAGCGCTTCCAGCGGCTGGCGGAGTTGCATACCGAATACGAGCGCTCGGTATCGCATCTGTATCCCGCCTACGAACTCGAAACCCTGCCGACTGTTCCGAAATCGAGACCGCAATGAGCCATGGTTTTCCGGGATTTGCGATTCGCTGGCTGAGCGCCTTCGCGCTCGGCGCCGTGGTATCCGGTGGCGTGCTGGCCGCCGATGCCCGCACCGTCGAATGGCCGGTCTATGGTCTCGACAGTGCCAATCATCGTCTGGCGCCGATCACCGCGATCAATCCGAAGACGGTCGGCAAACTGGTGCCGAAGTGGATCTACCAGAGCGGCGTTACCGGCACCTTCCAGGCGACACCGCTGGTGATCGACGGCCGCATGTACGTGTCGCTGCCGAACTCGCATGTTGTCGCGCTCGATGCCAGGACCGGCCAGGAGCTGTGGCGCTACGAGCACAAGAAGCGCGTTGAACGGATCTGCTGCGGCCCGGCCAATCGCGGCGTCGCCTTTGCCAAAGGCAAGATCTTCGTCGGCACCGTCGATGCTCGCCTGATCGCGCTCGATGCCGCCACCGGCAAGCTGCTCTGGGATGTCGAGGTTGCCCATCCCGAAGCTGCCGAGGAAAGCCGTAACAGCCTGAACGCCGATGACCGGTTGAAGGACGCCAAGGTCTCCGGCGCCTCCGGTGTCGGCATCGCCAGCGCGCCGCTGGTGTTCGAGGATCGAGTGATCGTCGGCGTCACCGGCCTGGGTTATGGCCTGCATCTGGACAGCCCGCGTGCCGGTGCACCGCTCGGCGCCGTGGTCGGCTTGCCCGGCCAGTTCGGCGGCATCGGCTTCCTGGCGGCGTTCGACGTCAACACCGGCGCGCTGCAGTGGAAGTTCGACACCATTCGCCATCCGGAAGAGGGCGGCTGGGAAGGCGAGTTTCGCGATGCCACGCCCGATGGCATGCCGCTGAACCGCAATATCGCCGCCGAACGGGCTGGAGCGGAAAAACATCGCAATGCCTGGCAGTTCGGTGGCGGCTCGATCTACTCGACCCCGGCACTCGATCTGAAGACCGGCTGGCTCTACTTCGGCGTCGGCAATCCCAGCCCGCAGATGAATGGCGACGGCCGGCCCGGTGACAACCTCTACACCTCGAGTCTGGTCGCCATCGACGGCCGCACGGGCGCGCCGAAGTGGTACTGGCAGCAGGTACCGCACGATCTCTGGGGTTATGACGTGACCTCGCCACCGGTGCTGTTCGAAGCCACGGTCAAGGGCGCCAAGGTCGAAGCGGTGGCACAGGCTTCCAAGACCGGCTGGATGTTTGTCCACGAGCGCAGCAGCGGCCGGCTGCTGTACAAGTCCGAAGCCTTCGTGCCACAGAGCAATCTGTTTGCGCAGCCGACACCGGAAGGCATCACCATCGCGCCCGGCATCGGTGGTGGCGTCAACTGGTCACCGGCCGCGCTCGACGTTTCGCGTCAGCTGGCCTTTGTCGCCGCCATGCATTGGCCGACGCAGTATTCGGTCAAGGAAATTCCCGCCGAGGGCGACAAACCGGCCGTGCCGTACTACGCCGCCGAGCCCTCGCAGGGCGAACGCTGGGGCGTGCTGGCAGCGATCGATCTGAAGCGTGACGGCAAGCTCGCCTGGACGACAAAGACGCCGCAGCCTTTGATTGGCGGCGTACTGGCGCTGCAGGGCGGCGTGGTCTTCACCGGCGAGGGCGACGGCAACCTGTCGGCTTTCGATTCGGCGACCGGCAAGCGCCTGTGGCAGTTCAACTGCGGCGCTGGCGTCAATGCGCCACCGATCGCCTACGTGATCGACGGCAAGCCTTATGTGACCGTCGCTGCCGGTGGCAGCGCGATCTGGGGTTATCGCCAGGGCGATGCCGTGGTCACCTTCGGCTTGCCGGATTGAAGCCCGCGGGCGAACCCTATAGATGTTGAATCGGCAATCGCCGACAGCAAAATGCATAAGCCCACTTATTTTCGTAACGCTGTTTGGCCAAGCTGTCGGCCTGTCGCATCAACACCCACAAGAACGAGGAGAAAGCACCCATGAAGCTGATCAATTCCTTTGGCCCGAATCCGCGCATCGTGCGCATGTTCATGGCCGAGAAAGGTCTGAGCATTCCGTCTACCGACATCGACATGCTCCGCGGCGAGAATCGCAAGCCGCCTTATACCGACAAGAATCCAGGTGGCCAGACGCCATCGCTGGAACTCGACGACGGCTCGGTGCTCGGCGAGACCGTGGTCATCTGCGAATACCTCGAAGAAAAGCATCCGACGCCGGCACTGATCGGCAGCAACGCCCAGGAGCGCGCCGAGGCTCGCCAGTGGCAGCGCCGGATCGAGCTGAACATCACCGAATACATCTACAACGCGTTCCGCTACTCCGAAGGCCTCGGCCTGTTCAAGGACCGGGTGCATTGCATTCCGGCAGCGGCGCCGGACATGAAAGTGTCGGCCCAGAGCTGGCTGAAGAAGCTCGACGGCCTGATCGCCGGCCGTGATTTCATCGCCGGCAAGCAGCTGCGCCTGGTCGACATCGTCTTGTACTGCTGCCTCGATTTCGCCAAGGACGTGGGCCAGCCGCTCGACCCGTCGAACGCCAATATCGCTGCCTGGTTCAAGCGCATCGACTCACGCCCCAGCGCCACTGCGAGCCTCAGCCCGAACTGGGCGGACATGAAGATGCGCGGCTGATCTCGGCGCGCTG
>NZ_CAISIQ010000522.1 GCF_903885465.1 uncultured Nevskia sp. | reverse complement strand
CGTCTACGAGACCAAGCAGCTGGTGAAGGCGAAGAACCGCCCGGTGATCATCATCACCTCGAACAACGAGAAGGAGCTGCCGGACGCATTCCTGCGCCGCTGCTTCTTCCATTACATCCGCTTCCCGGACAAGGAGACGATGCAGAAGATCGTCGACGTCCATCACCCGGACATCAAGAAGAACCTGCTCAAGGAAGCGATGGAAGCGTTCTTCGGCTTGCGCGAACTGCCGGGTTTGAAGAAGAAGCCGAGCACGTCCGAACTGCTCGACTGGCTGAAGCTGCTGATGGCCGAGGACATCGATCCGGCGGCGCTGCGCGAAACCAGCGTCAAGAAAAGCCTGCCGCCGCTTTACGGTGCGCTGCTCAAGAACGAGCAGGACGTGCACCTGTTCGAGCGGATCGCCTTCATGGCGCGGCGTTCGAGCTAGAGAACCCTTGCGGGGAACCGAGGATCAGACCTCGGTTCTCGTGCAGAGACGGGAGGCTCAGGCAGCTTTTCTGAGCTGATCGAGCCGGAGCAAGGTCGGGCCACGCATCACGTCGGCGATGCTGAACTTCTTCAGGCCATCGATGAAGCTGCGTTCGGCGCGATCGAGCACGCCCTTGAGAATGCAGGCGCCGTGCAGCACGCAGGGCCCGCGTTCGCAGTCCGCCATGTGGCCGCTGCCTTCCATCGCTTCGACGATCTCGCCGATGCACAGCGCCTCTGGCGGGCGAGCCAGACGCAGGCCGCCGTGCCTGCCGCTGATCGATTCGATATAGCCCAGCTTGCGCAGGCCCTGCGCAACCTTGTGCATGTGATGCGTGGAAACTCCGTATTTCCCGGCGATCTTCGCCACGCTGACCGGCTTGTCCCTGCCCGCGCCGGCGAGGTAGACCAGCAGGCGCAGCGAGAAATCCGTGTAGAGAGAAAGACGCACTCCAAGCTCCAGTCGACTTTGTCGAAGCTTATCCCCAAACGATGGGGGCAGGCAGTCGGTTTTGCCCATCCAATATATGGCATTTGAATTGCTATATATTCGGTAGGGCTCATCGGGGGGCTCAAAAAACGGGAAATGGCCATGGCGTCCGGACAAGAAAGAAGGCGCGTCATGCTGGTTTACGACGACGCCGCGCATCTACAGGTGCTCGAAGCGATGGTGGCGGCTGAAGGCCTGCCGGTCGTGGGCCGATTCGATCCTCTGGCTAATCTCGCCGTCGCCGTGGCCCAACTGCAGCCCGACATGGTGTTGATCAGCGTCGGCTTGCCGAGCCACGAAATGCTCGAGCGCCTGGCGCGGCTGCAGCGCGACCAGCCCAGAGCCATGGTGCTTTTCGCGGACCAAAGTGATGCCGATACGACACGGCGCGCGGTGCAGACGGGCGTCAGCGCCTACATCGTCGACGGCTTGCAGCCCGCACGACTGAGTTGCCAGCTAGAAGTGGCTGCCACGCGTTTCGAATGGCAGCAGAACCTGCGCGAGGAGCTTGACGAGGCGCGTATCCGGCTCGCCGATCATCGCGACATCGGCAAAGCCAAGGGCCTGATCATGAAGCGGCGCGAGCTGGACGAAGCCGAGGCCTATCGGTTGCTGCAGAAGATGGCGATGGATCGCAAGCAGCGCATCGGCGATTTTTCCCGCATGTTGCTGGTGGCTGCGGACGCTCTTTAGGCAAGCGATTCGTGAGCTCGCGGCGGACCTCGCGACTCAAGAATTCGAGCCCGGCTTGAGCGCTGCCGTTTCGTCCCCAGATATCGTGCAGCGCCGCCGTGGCGCCCGAGATCGTCGAGGAGAACCGCATGCTGAACCGAATTTCCGCCCTGCTGATGGTCGTTGTGACCCTGGCGCTGTCCGGCTGCGGCTACAACACGCTGCAGTCACAGGACGAGCAAATCAAGTCGTCCTGGGCCGAAGTGCTGAACCAGTACCAGCGCCGTTCCGATCTCGTGCCCAACCTGGTATCGACGGTGAAGGGCTTCGCCGCACAGGAAAAGGACGTGCTGCTCGGCGTGACCGAGGCGCGCGCCAAGGTCGGTGGCATCAATGCCACGCCGGAACTGCTGAACGATCCGGCCGCGTTCAAGAAATTCACCGAGGCGCAGGGTGAGCTAAGCGGCGCGCTGTCGCGCCTGCTGGTGGTCACCGAAAACTATCCGCAGCTGAAATCGGATGGCCTGTTCCGGGATCTGCAGGCGCAGCTTGAAGGCACCGAAAATCGCATCACTGTCGCCCGCAAGCGCTACATCGATTCGGTGCAGGCCTACAACATCACGGTGCGCAGCTTCCCGTCGAACCTGACCGCGATGGCCACCGGTGCCAAGACCAAGCCGAGCTTCGAAGTCGAAAACGAGAAAGCGATCTCGGCGCCGCCGAAGGTTGATTTCGGCAGTAGCCCGGCGCCTGCCCCAGCGCCTTGATCGGCTCTAAGTCCTAGCTGGCGATGATCCGCACGCTGAGTGCGCTGCTGCTGTCCGGCGCTTTGGCGCTGGCCAGTCTTGCCGCGCAAGCCGAAGTGCCGGTACCGGCGCTGGCTGCGCGGGTCACGGATCAGACTGGCACCTTCAGCCCGGCCGATCAGGCGGCGCTGGAAGCCAAGCTGGCCGCGCTGGAAACCCGCAAGGGCACCCAGATCGCGGTGCTGATGGTGCCGACTACCGAGCCGGAAACCATCGAGCAATATGGGCTTCGGGTCGCCGAAGCTTGGAAGCTGGGCCGCAAGGGCGTCGATGACGGCGCGATCCTGATTGTCGCCAAGGACGACCGGAAGCTGCGCATCGAAGTCGGTTACGGCCTCGAAGGCGCGATGCCGGACGCGATCGCCAAGCGGATCATCCGCGAAGACGTCGCACCGTTGTTTCGCAGCGGCGACTACGTGGGCGGCATCAACGCCGGCGTCGACCGGATGATCGCCGTCGCCGATGGTGAAGCGCTGCCGCCGCCGAAGGAACGCCGCGGCGCTTCGGGCTCATCGAAACGTCCGCCGTTCGAACTGCTGTTCGTCGCCTTCTTCGTCATCTGGGGTGTGATGAGCGCGGTCAAACGCGCGCTCGGCACCGGGCTGGCGTCGATCGGCGTTGGCGGCATCGTCGGCGTCGTCGCCGCGCTACTGCTCGCATCGATCGTCGCCGGTGTGGTCGTCGCCGTCGTCGCCGCGATCTTCGCGGCAATCGCCTGGAGCAGCGGCGGCGGACGCGGTGGTGGCTTCGGTGGCGGGCTCGGCGGCTTTGGCGGTGGCGGCTTCGGTGGCGGCGGTGGTGGTTTTGGCGGTGGTGGTGGTGGCTTCGGTGGTGGCGGTGCTTCGGGAGACTGGTGAGATGAGCCGCTCGACGAATCCGATCATCCGCTGGTCCCGGCATCTGTTCACCGGCGTGCTCGCGGTGCGCCGTGCTTTTCCGCCAGCGGTGATGAATCAGATCACCGAGGCCGTGCGCGCCTGCGAAAGCCGGCATCCGGGCGAGATCCGCTTCGTCATCGAAGCTTCGCTGGAACCGCACGAACTGTGGGCCGGCCTGAGCCCGCGCGAACGCGCGCTCGACGTCTTCTCACGCCTCAAGGTCTGGGACACCGAGCACAACAACGGCGTGCTGATCTACGTGCTGTACGCCGATCACGCGGTCGAGATCGTCGCCGATCGCGGTGTCGGTAACGGCAAGGTCGATCCGGGCGAGTGGCAGCTGGCCTGCCAGCGCATGCGCGATCATTTCCGCAGCGGCGAGTTCGCCGCGGGCGCGATTGCCGGCGTCGAAACGGTGGCCGAGGTGTTGTCGCGTCACGCCTCTGGCCACGCCGATGTCGGCAACGAATTGCCGGATGCGCCGCTGATCTTGCGCTGAAGTCAGTCTGCGCTTCAGACGAGCGGCGTCAGGTCGCTCTCGGTTACCCGCCACAAGTACCAGCTCCCCACCGAACGATAAGGCGCCCACTTCGCGGTCAGTGCCAGGGACGCTGCGTCATCGAGCTTGGCACCGCCGTTGTGCAGACGGTTCAGGCCATTGCGCAGGCCGACGTCGCCGAGCGAGAACACGTCGAGACGATCGAGCGCGAAGATCAGGAACATCTCGGCGGTCCAGCGGCCGATGCCGGGCAAGGCATCGAGTACGGTGATCGCCGCTTCGTCGTCCATCTTGCGCAGCTTGGGGAACGACAGGTTGCCGCTGGCGGCGGCCTCGGCCAGCGCTCGCAGCCATTTCGCTTTCGCGTTCGACAGGCCACAGGCGCGCAGCGCCTCGTGTTCGGCGCTGATGAAATGCAGTGGCAGGAAACGCTTGCCGGCGCCGGTTGCCAGCGCAACCCGCGCCTGAATGGTGTCGGCCGCCTTGATCGATAATTGTTGGCTGATGATCGAATTGCACAGCACGTGGAACGGATCGCGGCGGCTGCTGCCGATCGTGCACGGCCCATGACGATCGATGACTCTTGCCAGCTTGGGATCGCAGGCGCGCAGATGGGCTTCGGCGATGCGCAGCGTGTCGGTTTTGATCATGGGCGCTAAGCAAGTGAGGAAGGCGGACTGCGACGATCGCCGCGCTAGAATGCCGGAAACCTTTCAGCGTCTCGTTCGCCATGCTTTTCGGATTTTTCCTGACCCTGCGCGCCGCTGGCCTTAAACCTGGGCTCGGCGAATTCCTCACCCTGCTTGAAGCGCTGAAGCAGAAGGTGGTGATCTACTCGATCGACGATTCCTACCTGCTGGCGCGGATGACGCTGGTCAAGGACGAAAGTCATTACGACCGTTACGACCGCGCGTTCGCTGCCTATTTCAAGGGCGTGGAAGCAGTGTTCGATCTGTTCGCCGGCCAGATCCCGGATGACTGGCTGCGCCGCGAGATGGAAAAACTTCTGAGCGACGAAGAAAAAGCCAAGATCGCCTCGCTCGGTGGTTTCGAGGAGTTGATGGAAACGCTGAAGAAGCGCCTCGAAGAGCAGAAGGAGCGCCATCAGGGCGGCAACAAGTGGATCGGCACCGGCGGCACTTCGCCGTTCGGCAATTCCGGCTACAACCCGGAAGGCGTGCGCATCGGTGGCGAAGGCGGCAACAAGCGCGCGGCGAAGGTCTGGGAGAAGCGCGAGTTCAAGAATCTCGACGATTCGATCGAACTCGGCACCCGCAACATCAAGGTGGCGCTCAGGAAGCTGCGCAAGTTCGCGCGCCAGGGAGCGCCCGATGTGTTCGACCTCGACGGCACCATCGAATCGACCGCGCGCAACGCCGGCTGGCTCGACATCAAGATGGTGCCGGAGCGCCACAACGCGGTGAAGGTGCTGCTGTTCCTCGATGTCGGCGGTTCGATGGATCCGCATGTGAAGGTCTGCG
>NZ_CAISIQ010000521.1 GCF_903885465.1 uncultured Nevskia sp. | reverse complement strand
GCCTGAATAGGGCCATACTCGTTGCGGACGGAAACACGCACCTCTGGTCCTGCGCAAGTCTTGCTTGGCGTAGGACATCGATGGTCTAGAAGCAAAGACGAGTCTGAATCTTGAAGAGTCGCAACCTGCCTGCCGGTTCGATAAGCCTCTTGGTGACAGCATTTGTCTTGATCCCGTCCGGCCGGGTAACGGCCTCGTCGGACTGCGATGCAGGCCTTGCTGCCAGCATCCCCGCCCGGTCCGCGTCGGCATCCGTCGGCAGCGAGTTCGTGCGACGAATCAGCGGCCTCGACGACGACGCACGCGAGGCCGCGATACTGGCGGAGGTTTCTGCAGGCAACGTTCCCGACTACATGCGGCAGCTCGTGGCGGTGAGCCTGACCGGACGCATGCGCAGCGGCCGTGACGTCGAGGTCACGGTCTGCGTGGTGCCCGACTATCTGGCGGTCGGCTCCGACGAGGATTCCATGCTCGTGCCAATGCGGCTGTCGACGGCGCTGACGGCCGCGCGGCGCCTGGGCTTCATGCTGCCGACACGCAAGATCGTCAACGCGGTCTACCAGCAGGCTCAGGTGCATCTTCAGCCGCAGCCCCTGCCGGCGAGCGACCAGATGCGGTCGACCGCGTACTACTGGCATCACACGGAAATGGTTCACCAGCAGAGGCTCGCCACCGGGGTCCCGCTCGGTGCGCTGACGGCCGGCGACAAGAAGGATCTGGTGATCACGAACCGGCTTTGGCGGTACCCGGACCGGGTGGCGATCTACGGCTGGCATCGCAGCTCCGGCAGTCCGATCCAGCCGCTGAGCACGGTGCATGGCAGTCGATATGCGGACTACAGCCACGGCGTGCGGCTGGTCGCGGCACAGGTTCGTTTCGAGGGACAGTGGCAGGCGCTAAGCGATCTGCTGGAGGACGGAGCACTGGCCGAACTGGTCAGTGACGAAGGTGCGATGCCTCGTCTGCCGCAATTGCTGGCGCTTCTCGACGTGGACACGGCTCGACCGGCCACAGCACAGGTCGCCAATCGGCGGTCCCTGGGAAATCTCGTGACAGTTTCGAAGTAGCCGATTCAGCGCTTTACTCGGCTGCCTTGAGAGCTCACGGATGCAATCAGCTGTGTAGAGTGCGATTCCACGGCGTAGACAGCGCGTCGTCGACGACGGCTTGAGCCTCTAGCAGCAGTCGCTGCAGGTGGGCAAGACTCTCGAAGCTCTCTGCATAGATCTTGTAGAGCGCCTCGGTCCCGGAAGGACGCGCAGCGAACCAGCCGCTGGCGGTGCTCAGCTTGATGCCGCCGATCGGCGCACCGTTCCCGGGCGCGCGGTCGATCACGGCAGTGATCGGCTCGCCGGCGAGATCGCTCTGGAGTATCCGCCGTGGTGTGATCTTGGCCAGCGTGGATTTCTGTGCAGCTGTCGCAGGAGCGTCAAGACGATCGAAGAACGGTTCGCCCAGTTCCATGGCGAGTTCGCGGTAATACTGGCCCGGATCCCGCCCGGTACGGGCGGTGATTTCCGCCGACAGCAAGGCAGGCACAAGGCCATCCTTGTCGGTGGTCCAGACCGTGCCGTCGATACGGCTGAAGGATGCGCCGGCGCTCTCCTCGCCGGCGAAGCCGAGGCTGCTGTCGAGCAGCCCGGCGACGAACCATTTGAAGCCGACTGGCACTTCGATCAGGCGACGGCGCAGGCGCGTTGCGATGCGGTCTATCATCGCGCTGCTCACCAAGGTCTTGCCGATGCCGGTACCTGGGTGCCAGTGCGCCCGGTTCTGGAACAGGTAGTCGATCATCACCGAGAGGTAGTGATTGGGCGGAAGCAGGCCAGCACTCGGGGTGACGATGCCGTGACGGTCGTGATCGGTGTCGCAGGCAAAGGCGATGTCGTAGCGGTCCTTGAGCCGGATCAGCCGCTGCATGGCATACGACGAAGAAGGGTCCATACGGATTCGGCCGTCCCGGTCCACCGTCATGAAGCCGAATTGCGGGTCGACCTGCTCGCTGGTCACCGTCAGATCAAGCTGGTAGCGCTCGGCAATGCGAGCCCAGTAGTGAACCCCTGCGCCGCCGAGCGGATCGACGCCGATGCGAATGCCGGAGCGGCGGATCAGCTCGAAGTCCAGCACGTTGACGAGGTCGGCGACGTAGTAGCCGAGGTAGTCGTGCTCATGGGTGGTACTGGCCAGCAGCGCGTGCTTCAGCGGCAGCCGGCGCAGCCCCGAGAGACCGCTCTCGATCAGTACGTTAGCGCGTTCCTCGATCCAGGCAGTGATCTTCGTACCGGCCGGCCCCCCATGCGGCGGGTTGTACTTGATGCCGCCATCTTCAGGCGGATTGTGCGACGGGGTGATCACGATGCCATCGGCTCGCTTGCAGGCCCGTGGATCATCGAGGCCCCGGTTGATCGACAGGATCGCGTGTGAAATGGCCGGCGTGGGCGTGGTCTCGCCGGCACGAGCGATCATCGTGGTCACGCCATTGGCCGCAAGGACCTCCAGCGCGCTGTGGAACGCCGGCAGCGACAGCGCATGGGTGTCGATACCGATGAACAAGGGGCCGTCGATCCGAAGTAGCTTGCGGTAGTCGCAGATCGCCTGGCAGATCGCCAGGACATGCCATTCATTGAAACTGCAGGTGAGTGGGGAGCCACGGTGACCGGATGTCCCGAACGAGACGCGCTGTGCAGGCACTGCAGGATCAGGACGTGAATCAAGGTATGCCGCGATCAGGCCTGGGACGTCGACCAGCAGCGAAGACGGGGCTGCCAGACCTGCAAATGGACTGATCTCTGTGCTCATCTGTCGGCAAGCCGTGATCCGTCGGATCAGCTTCAGGTTCCGCTTGAAGGCTCGTTCACCTTGGATTCGAGGCCCGGGAGCAGTCGATCAAGCTCTCTCTTGACTGCCGCGTAGCACTCGCAGGCATGCTGCTGCAGTTTTTTTCGATCAAGAACGGTAATGGTTCCAGCGCTGTACTGGATGATGCCCACGTCCTGCAGCTTTCGCGCAGCGTCGGTCACACCGACTCGACGAAGCCCGAGCATGTTGGCGATCAATCCCTGCGTCATCATGATCTTGTCGCTCGGCAGGCGATCAAGGCTCATCAGCAGCCAGCGGCAGAACTGCTGTTCCACGGAATGATGAAGATTGCACCCTGCTGTCTGCATCATCTGTGTCATCAGAGCCTGCGTGTAGAGCAGCAAAAGTTCACGCAATGGAGCGCAGGTGGAAAATTCATCGCGCATGACCAGCGCATTCAGCCGATACGCACTGCCTTCACTCTGCACCACTGCGCGACTGGTCGTGGTCTCGCCACCCATGATCTGCGCGATACCGACCATTCCTTCGTTGCCGACGATGGCGATCTCGGCCGAATCGCCATCGTTCATGACGCAAAGCAGAGAGATGATGCAATCGATCGGGAAATACACCTCGCGAAGCGCCTGCCCCGATTCGTAGATGACCATGCCGAGCTTCAGATGCACCGTCTCGAGATACTCAGACAACCGCAGTAGCTCCGCGTCAGGAAGACGGGCCAGCAAACGATTGCGCGGAGGGTGTGGCGAGGACATGAACTTATTCGCTGAGGTATGGAAATAAAGTCGGAGCCGATAGCAGAGAAATGACTCCCGTTGAAGCTTTTACCCCAGCCGACGCTCGCTCTTCCGTGCGTTCGCGCATACAGCGCGCTGCAGTCGAAGGCTTGCGCGTATCGGTCAGCGCTCAAGATCTGGACAAAGGCGTGCGGACACAACCAAGAGAAGCGAGAAGATCGCCGCGATAACGTCTGAATGCGATGCCAGCCCGGTTAGGCTCATGTCGCCCGGGGTTCACAACGCTGGGCAGCGTATCCACGAGATAGATCAGCGGAACCCTCAGGCATGCCTGGCAATTGCTATTCCAGATCGAGCTCATTCACCTGATGCGCCTCGAGCATGCGTGTCCCCAGCATGGTCAGACGGACTTCGCCGACGGCTTTCACCTTCGAACCGATTTCGAGCTCGGCATACGCCATTCCTTCCGGCCGCAAGTGAATGAACTCGCCCGTCTGCAGCATCACGCCGTTGGGCTGCCCGTGGCGTGCGAAATGAATCGCGCCGACCACGCCCTCGATCATGGTGTTGTCTGGGTCTGCGCCGATCTGATCGATACCGAGATTGCTCGCATTGGCAAAAGACTCGAACTTGTACACACGATGGTTTGCCTCGGCAGTCTTGTGCGACTGATCGGCAACTGCGAGTACGTGTAACGGCTTCCCGGGTCCGCAATCTCGCGCAAGCTCGACACCAATGCCGGGGTCGACGTTCAATTGCACGGTTTGGCCATCGATTCTGATCAGAGCACCTTCAATGTGACCCTTGGGGCTGAAGAGAAGCTGCTCGCAGATCCCGTTGATAGTCTCGGTTTTCTTCGTCATCTCGAACCTCGTTATCGCACTCTATGGAATGTGTCTTACGTGTTCGCACAAACCTAGGCGTTACGACGAGAATCGTCTGTTCGGCAGCGAACGACATCTGGACCGTGCACGGATACTGATCAGGATTGTGCTTATCTTCGATTTGTCGAAAGAACATCGTGATCCAAGCTGGTGCTGTCTTCGCCGCGACAGCCAGGCAGCGGACAGGCCAGCTTGTAGAAGTTGACGTTGAGGTAAGCCGCAACGTCATTGATCTCTGGCGAGCCCCAGTTCTGTCCGGCGTTTCTCTGCCAGCGCTCGACCTGCACCAGCACATCGCTCCACGAGCCGACGATGCTGTTTTCCCGCCAGTGAGCTTCGGTGGTATGACAGCTGACGCAATTCGTTTCGTACAACATCTGACCGCGCTGCATGTCCAGCATCACGGCATCTTCCGCGGGTTCGTCATTGGCAGTATTCGCAGCGTTGGCACCTGTTCCATTGCTGAGGATCAGCGCCATCAGCACAGCTGCGATCGGATATCGGCGCACTGTGGGGATCTGCGTCTCGTATGTTGGCTTTCTGTTCATTCCTGGACTCCTCGTTGCAAGGTCGAATCTCGGTGATCGGCACTGGTTGACGCTGCAGTGTTCTAGGAGCTGATCGCCGAGCGGATCAGCAGCGCGATCACCGCCAGCGTCATGACGCTGGCCAACCAGATCAACAGGAACCAGCCGATGCGGCGGGCCAGACTGTCGGGCTTTCCGGTGTCGTCGACGGGCATCAGTGGTAGGAACCGGCGGCGCCGACCTTGCCGCGAAATACCCAGTAGGAATAGGCCGTGTAGGCCAGGATCAATGGCAGCAGCACCAGCGATCCCACCAGCAGAAAGGACAGGCTGTTGTCGGGAGCCGCAGCGTC
>NZ_CAISIQ010000520.1 GCF_903885465.1 uncultured Nevskia sp. | reverse complement strand
TCGTTTGCTGCGTCTGGCGATCCTGCTTGTCGTCCTGATCGCCGCTGCCGTGTTTGCCTGGCGCTGGTGGACGGTCGGACGTTTCTTCATCTCCACTGACAACGCCTACCTGCGCGCCGACATCAGCGTGCTGACGCCGAGAGTCGGCGGCGAAATCGTCGCACTGAAAGTGCGCGACAACCAGACCGTCGCAGCGGGCGATCTGCTGCTGGAGATCGATCGCCGCGATTACGCCGCCCGCGTCGATAGCGCTCGCGCCGCCGTTGCCGAAGCGCAGGCGGCACTGGCCGGCAACGGCCAGCAACGCGGCCAGCAGGACGCCGCGATCGCCGAAGCCCGTGCCCAGGTTGCAGCCGCCCGCGCCAGCGAAGTGCAGACCCGCGGCGAACTCGATCGCGCCCGCAGCCTGCTGAAGGATGGCGTCGCCACCCGCCAGCGGCTCGACAACGCCGAGGCCGCACATCTGAATGCCGTTGCTTCGGTCGCTCGCGCCGCTGCCGGCGTGCAGGCGGCGGAGCGGGCGCTTACCACGCTTACCGACAGCAGCCGCGCCCGGCTCGAAGCGGCGCTGGCGGCGTCGCAAGCTCAGCTGAAGCTGGCCGAGATCGATCTCGCTTCCACGTCCATCGTGGCACCGGTGGCTGGCACTGTTGGCGATCTGGCGGCGCGACTTGGCGAGCGTGTTCAGCCGGGTCAGCGTCTGCTCTCGCTGGTGCCGCTCGATCAGCTTTATGTCGAAGCCAATTTCAAGGAAACCCAGCTGAACAAGATGCGCATCGGCCAGCCGGTGGAAATCGACATCGATGCGTTCCCGAACGCCGTGCTGCACGGCCATGTCGACAGCTTCTCGCCGGCCTCGGGTGCCGAATGGGCGCTGCTGCCCGCGCAGAACGCCACCGGCAACTTCACCAAGATCGTCCAGCGAGTGCCGGTGCGTATCGCGCTCGATGACAAGACCGCGCTCGCCGGCCGGCTGCGGCCGGGATTGTCGGTCGAAGCCAGTGTCGATACGCGAGCTGAAGCTGGCGCGGCCAAGCAATAAGACTCCCGAACGTGGCTGCGATATCGCCCACCGCCGTCACTCCGGATGCCGATGAACAGGCGCGCAGTCGGCTGGCCTGGTTCGCCTTCATCGCCATGCTGTTCGGCAACTTCATGGCGATCTTGGACATCCAGATCGTCGCTTCGTCGATCAACCAGCTGCAGGCCGGGCTGTCGGCCAGCGCCGACGAAATCCAGTGGGTGCAGACCTCGTATCTGATCGCCGAAGTGATCGCCATCCCGCTGTCCGGCTATCTGTCGCGACTGCTGTCGACCCGCATTTACTTCGTCATCTCGGCACTCGGTTTCACCCTGGCCAGTCTCGCCTGTGCGACGGCCTGGAATCTGGAATCGATGATCGTGTTCCGGGTCATCCAGGGCTTTCTCGGTGGCGGCATGATCCCGACCACCTCGGCCTCGATGTACCTGATGTTTCCGCCGGCCCGGCGCGTGCTGCCGCAGGTGCTGTTCGGCCTGATCGCCACCCTGGCGCCATCGATCGGGCCGACTGTCGGCGGCTGGCTGACCGAGTCGGCATCCTGGCACTGGCTGTTCCTGATCAATGTGCTGCCGGGCTTCGCGGTGGCCTACGCTGTCTGGCATCTGGTGAAGATCGATCAGCCGCAGCCGGAACTGCTGAAGGTCATCGATCTGCGCGGCCTGCTGTTCATGGCGGTGTTCCTCGGCTGCTTCGAATACACGCTCGATGAAGGCCCGCGCAACGACTGGTTCTCGCAGGATTCGGTTGCCGTCTGCGCGGTGCTGGCGGTGCTGGCCGGCATGCTGTTCTTCCATCGCATGTTCACCGCCGAGCATCCGGTGGTGAACCTGCGGGCGTTTGCCGATCGCAACTTCGCACTTGGCACCGTGCTGGCGATGTCCGTCGGCATCAGTCTGTACACGCTGATCTATCTGACGCCGCTGTTCCTCGGCCAGGTGCGCGGCTACAACAGCCTGCAGATCGGCCACGTGATGATCGCCCAGGGCGTGGCGATGTTCCTCAGTGCGCCGCTGGCCGGACGGCTGGCCAAGCTGATCCGGCCGAAAACCATGCTGGCGATCGGCATCTGCAATGTCAGCTTCGGTGCCTGGCTGAACAGCCGGCTGACTGCCGACTGGAGCGTCGTCGAATTCATCCTGCCGCAGATCTTCCGCGGCAACGGTTTCCTGTTCTGCATGTTCTCGATGACCAACATCGCGCTCGGCACCTTGCCGATGTCCGAGGTCAAGAACGCCAGCGGCCTGTTCAACGTGATGCGCAACATCGGCGGCGCGATCGGTCTGGCGCTGATCAATACGCTGATCAACGAGCGCAGCTGGCTGCACTGGCAGATGCTCGGCGAATCGGTGCGCGCCAGCCATCCGCCGGTACGTGAGATGCTCGCCACCGGTCAGGCCATCACCGGCAGTGAAGCCGGTGCCATGTCGCTGCTGATGCGGCAGATGCAGCAGCAGGTGGCGGTGATGACCTACGGCGACATGTTCGCGCTGATCTCGATGATGATGGCTTCGGTGCTGCTGATCCTGCCGTTGATTCGCACGCCACGAATGGTTCCGGGCACGGAAGCTGCCACCGGTGGTCATTGAGACATGAGCTACAGTCTCGACCAATCCCCCTTTTCGCCGTTCCGATGGAGCCGTTCATGTCACTGAAGCCCAAGCTGCGCCACGCCGTACTTGCTCCGCTGCTGGCAGCGGCGCTGACGGCCGTGCTGCCCGCCGCGAACGCTCAATTACTGCTGAAGGACGGTCAGGGGCTGGCCGGAGCACCCAAGGCGGTGCCAGAGAAAGGCAAGGACGACACCGCGCCGGTCACCGAGCTGCCGGAGGTGAAGGTTGAAGGCGAGGTCGACGAACTGACCAAGGGCGATCGCAAGCGCCGCAATCAGGCCAAGCGGCTGCCGGGTCTCGGTACCGAGGAAGAGCGCAAGCTCGATCGCCTGGAAAAATTGCAGGAGTGGTACGGCGATCTGCCGAAAGACCCGAACAATCTCAACGACGATTCACAGCGATTCCTGGAAACCGCCGTCGAGAACAACGACGCCAAGGGCGTGACCCGTCCCGGTTCGCCGAACAGCGTGCCGCGCCGCAATCCGGCGGACTACAAGGACCCGATCGGCAACAAGCCCTGATCGGTAACGGGCCCTGAGCCCGGTTCTCCGCCCCGCGCCCGGAACTACTCGCTGCGCTTCCAGCTGACTTCCTGGCCACCGTCCTGGCGCGCCAGGACGCGGCAGCAGACGAACAGATAGTCCGACAGGCGATTGAGGTACTGCGGCACCAGCGGGCTGATCGTTTCATCGGCATTGAGCGCCCAGACCGCACGCTCGGCACGGCGCGCCACGGCCCGCGCCAGATGTGCCGCGGCGGCAGCCGGATTGCCACCTGGCAGCACGAATTCCTTCAGCGGCGGCAGGGTTTCGTTGAGCGTTTCCAGTTCGCTGTCGATGCGCTCCAGATAGCTTTCCTTGACCAACTCGAAGCCCGGCATCGACAGCTCGCCGCCGAGATCGAACAACTCGTGCTGGGTGCGCGCCAGCGGGGTGCGGATGCTGTCCGGCAGGGTCTGCACCAGCATCAGGCCGACGCAGCAGTTCAACTCATCGACATCGCCCATCGCCTGCACGCGCAGATGGGTCTTCGGCACCCGTTCGCCGCTGGACAGGCCGGTGGTGCCTTTGTCGCCGGTGCGGGTGACGATCTTCGACAGTCTGTTGCCCATGAAGCGGTGTCCAGTGTTGAGTGGCTGATGATCAGCAACGGGAGTTTGGCCGAGAGGATACCAAGGCCGGCGGTTTGCCCGTCGGATCCGGCGAACCTGAAGCCGAGTGCCGGAGGCGGTTTATCATTCGCCGCCCCGCATATCTGCGGCCTGCCGGAGTGTTGTGTGACCAGTCCTTATCTCGCAGCGGCGCTGGAAGCCGCCGAAGCCGCTGCGGCGGTGATCCGCATGGCCTATCGCGGCCAGTTTTCGGTCGACTACAAGGCCGATGCGAGTCCGGTGACCGAGGTCGACATCGCCGCCGAAGCGACGATCAAGGCGGTGCTCAAGAGCCACTTCCCGGAGCACGGTTTCTACGGCGAAGAGCTTGGCAGAGAAGTCGGCGACAACGAGCACCTGTGGCTGATCGACCCGATCGACGGCACCAAGAGTTTCGTCCGCGGCTATCCGATGTTCTCGACCCAGATCGCGCTGATGCACAAGGGCGAACTGGTGCTCGGCGTGTCCTCGGCGCCGTGCTGGGATGGCGCGCTCGGCGAAGTGATGTTTGCCGAGAAAGGCCAGGGCGCCTGGTGCGACAACCAGCGCCTGCAGGTGTCATCGGCCGACCGGCTTGCGCAGACCACGCTGTCCACCGGCAACCTCGCGCGGCTGGCCAGAAGCCCAGCCTGGGCGCGGCTCGGCGAGCTGATCGGACGGGTCCATCGCATTCGCGGCTACGGCGATTTCCTGCACTACCATCTGCTGGCCGGCGGCAAGATCGACGCGATCGTCGAGTCCGACGTCAACATCCTCGACATCGCCGCCCTCAGCGTCATCGTTCATGAAGCGGGCGGCGTGTTCACCGATCTCGAAGGCCAGCCGCTCGGCCTCGACACCACCAGCGTCTGCGCCGCCACACCCGGCCTGCACCAGCAACTGCTCGACATGCTGCGCTGGACGCCGCCGGCCTGATCCCCACCTTTCTCACCTGGACATCACCATGAGCTACGACTACAGCGGCAAGACGGTATTCGTTTCCGGCGGCACCAGCGGCATCAATCTCGGCATCGCTCACGGCTTCGCGAAAGCCGGTGCCAAGCTTGCGGTGATGTCGCGCAGCCAGGACAAGGTCGACGCGGCGATCGCCGAGCTGAAAGCCCACGGTGGCGAAGTGATCGGCTTCGCGGCCGACGTGCGTGATTACGCGGCCGTCGATGCGGCGTTCAAGGAAACCTCGCAGCGCCTCGGCAACATCGACGTGCTGATCTCCGGCGCCGCCGGCAACTTCCCGTCGCCGGCGATGGGCATCTCGCCGAACGGCTTCAAGTCGGTGGTCGATATCGATCTGCTCGGCACCTTCCACGTGGTCCGCGCGGCGTTCCCGTACCTGACCAAGCCGGGCGCCTCGGTGATCAACATCAGCGCCCCGCAGGCCTGGATCGCGCTGGAATTCCAGATGCACGTCTGCGCCGCCAAGGCCGGTGTCGACATGGTCACCCGTGTTGCCGCGATCGAATGGGGCCCGCTCGGCGTGCGAGTCAATTCGATTTCGCCGGGGCCGATCGAAGGCACCGAAGGCATGCGCCGCCTGGCGCCGAACGAGCGGGCCACCGAACTGGTCAGGGACAGCGTGCCGATGGGCTGCTTCGGCAGCACTGACGACATCGCCCAGGCGGCGATGTGGCTGTCGAGCCCGCTGGCGCGCTATGTCACCGGCGTGGTGCTGCCGGTCGACGGCGGCTGGTCACTCGGCGGCGTCACGGCGATGGGTTCGGGCATCAAGAAAGCGATGGGTGGCTAGCTGCCGACGCCCGCATTCAGATCGCGATTTCCGGCTCGCCTTCCTCGGGAGCCTGGACAACGCCGTCGGTCAGCCAGCAGTCCTTGTACGGGCCGTCAGGCTGCTTGCTGAGCGTGAAAACGTAGCGATGGACGACGCCGCTGCGGTCGATCAGCTCCACACCCTGGATCGCCTGCTTGCCTTCGCTGATCAGCGGCGCCAGGGTCGAGCTGCGGTGGTTGAGCATGGCCGGATAGGTTTCGCGGATCAGTGCCGCGAAGTGCGCCAGCGGACCAGTCTGACTGCGGTTTCCGGGCGAGGCGAAGCCGAACACGATCGCGAAGCCGGCGTCGCGCACCGGCTTGTCGACATTGGCCAGCGCGGCCAGCTGCAATTGCACGACGGCGGCCGGCGACAGCGCCGGGTCCGGGCCGATCTTCAGCTTGGCCTCGTCTGCTGCCGCAGCGGGGCCGGCCAGCATCAGCAGCGCCATGAAAGCCGGAATCATGCGCAGCAGCATCGATCTCAAAGCCATCTGCAACCTCGTAAACTGACTGCGACAGGTTGCACCGAATATAGCGTGGCCCGAACCGAGAACTCCGAAAGATCATGAATCGCCCCCCAAGCCACCAGAAGTTGTTGCTGAGCTTGTTGACCGCCACCGCCGTCGTCGCCTGTGCGACCTCGCCGCTCGGCCGCAGCCAGCTGAAGCTGTATTCGGATTCCGACCTCGACGAGATGGGCGTCACCGCGTTCGCGCAGACCGCCAAGGAAACGCCGGTGACCGCCAACGGCCAGGCCACCACCTATGTGAACTGCGTGGCCAATGCGATCACCCGCGAAGTCGGCGGCGTCTGGGAAGTGAAGGTGTTCGAGTCCAAGGACGTCAACGCCTTCGCGCTGCCCGGCGGCAAGATCGGCGTCTACACCGGGCTGCTGCAGGTGGCCAAGGGACAGGATCAACTCGCCGCCGTCATCGGACACGAAGTCGCTCACGTGATCGCCGGCCACTCGAACGAGCGCGTGTCGCAGCAGCAGGTCACCGGCATCGGCCTGAACGTGGCGCAGCTGATCGTCGGCGGTGGTGCCGGTGGTGGTGCCTTGATGTCGGCACTCGGCGCCGGTGCCCAGTACGGCGTGCTGCTGCCGTTCTCGCGTGCTCATGAAAGCGAGGCCGATCTGCTTGGCCTCGACTACATGGCCAAGGCCGGTTTCGACCCGCGCCAGGCCGTGCAGCTCTGGCAGAACATGGCCCAGGCCGGCGGCCAGAAGCCACCGGAATTCGCCTCGAGCCATCCGTCCGACGACACCCGCATCCGCCAGATCGCGGCGCGTTTGCCGCAGGATTTGCCGGTGTATCAGTCGGCGCAGGCGGCGGGGAAGAAGCCGAAGTGCAGCTGAGCCGGCGTTAGGCTGTCGACGGCCGGCGTGTCAGCCACCCGCCGCCACAAAATGACAAGCCGCGTACTGCTCGCCATCCACCCGCCGCAGCAGCGGCACGCTCTGCACGCAGGCGTGTTCGGCGAGCGGGCAGCGCGGGTGGAACACGCAGCCCATCGGCGGCTGGGCCGGGTTCGGGGTGTCGCCGCCGAGTAGCCGGCGCTTCTTCGGTTTGCTGCCATCGGCTTCGATCACCGGGGCGGCTTCGAGCAGCGCCCGCGTGTACGGGTGGCGGGGCCGGGCGTAGACGTTGTCGGCGCGGCCCTGTTCCATGACCTTGCCGAGGTACATCACCAGCACGCGGTCCGATAGCTGGCGGACCACGGCGAGATCGTGGGCGATGAAGATCATCGCCAGATTGCGTTCGCGGGCCAGCTCGGTGAGCAGGTTGATGATCTGCGCCTGGATCGAGACATCGAGCGCCGAGACCGGCTCGTCGCAGATCAAGAGCTTGGGCTCGACGATCAGCGCCCGGGCAATGCCGACTCGCTGGCCCTGGCCGCCGGACAGTTCGCGCGGCTTGCGATCCGCCAGTTCCGGGCCGAGGCCGACCCGCTCCAGCAGCGCCAGCGCGCGGCTGCGTCGGGCGGCGGCGTCGAACTCCGGGCGCAGCGCCTTGAGCGGCTCGGCGACGATGTCGACGATCTTCATCTTCGGGCTCAACGAGGCGAGCGGGTCCTGAAAGACCAGCTGCACGTCGCGGCGCAGCGGTCGCCAGTCTTTGCGGCTCAGGCCGATCAGTTCGGTGCCGTTGTAGCGGATCGAGCCGGACGTGGCTTCCTGCAGGCCGACCAGGGTGCGGGCCAGGGTCGACTTGCCGCAGCCGGATTCGCCGACGATGCCGAGCGTCTCGCCGGCTTGCAGGTCGAAGTGCAGATCGTCGATGGCGCGGATGTCGGCGGGGCGACCTCCGGACATGAACCCGGGCAGCAGGCCGCGCCTGGCATAAAGCACGCGCAGGCGGCGGACGGACAGGAGCGGAGGGGTGGCCATGAGAAACGATGCGCAAGAAAAAGGCCGACTGTTGTCGGCCTTCTTATTTTACGGCTTAACCGGCCCGGTCATTCGAGCAGCGAGCGCAGCATCCATGCGGTCTTTTCGTGCAGCTGCAGGCGCTGGGTCAGCAGATCCGCGGTCGGCTCATCGCTGGCCTTTTCGGCGAGCGGGAACACCGAACGCGCCGTTTTCGCACAGGCCTCATGGCCCTTGACCAGCTTCTTGACCATGTCCATCGCCGATGGCACGCCTTCGTCCTCGTCGATGCTCGACAGCTTGGCGTACTGGCCATAGGTGCCCGGCGCCGGGAAGCCCAGCGCGCGAATGCGCTCGGCGACCAGATCCACCGCCAGCGATGATTCGGTGTACTGACCCATGAACATCAGGTGCAGCGTGTTGAACATCGGCCCGGTGACGTTCCAGTGGAAGTTGTGGGTTTTCAGATACAGCGTGTATTCGTCTGCCAGCAGGCGCGACAGGCCGTGGGCGATCGCGGCACGGTCGGCCTTGCTGATACCGATGTCGATCGTCGCTTCGCTGGTGGCCGGAGCCAGCTTCGGCGCCTTCGGTTTGCTCTTTTCCTTGCTCATGAGGGTTCCTGTAAGAAGTGGGCGGTTGGGAAAGGTACCGGTCAGACCGCAGTCCGTGATCCCGGTTCTCCCGGGTTCTGCAGAGCCTAGCTCGCGCTGAGCTTTTGCTTGCGGTAGTAGGTGAAGATGTCGTTGAGATTGCGCCGCGGGCGCCAGGAAAAGGTTTCGCGGAACAGGCGACCGTCGAGGATCACCGGGTACTTGAAGTAGTTGACCAGATACGGCGGGAAGAACGCATTCCAGTTCAGCACCGAGGCCACCAGCTTCGGCAGCGACGGCGGGATCGACAGCACCGGCAGCTTGCGGCAGCCGCACTGGGCCACCGCTTCCTGGTACGGCACGTAGTCGTCCGGGGCGACGTTGTAGATGCCCGGCTTGTTCTGCTCGAAGGCGGCGATCATCGCGTCGGTCATGTCGTCTACATGCAGGAACTGCATCAGCGGCGAGAAGCCGATCAGCACCGGCACCAGGCTGCGCGACAGCAGGATCGACATGGTGTTGCGCACACCCGGGCCGAGCACGTTGCAGGGCCGCAGGATGGTGATGTTCAGCTCCGGATGCTTCCACAGATAGATGTTGGCGAGGCTTTCCAGCTCCACCGAATCGACTAGATCCTGGGTCACCTCGCTGGCCTTCAGCGGCGCGTCCTCGTCGATCAGCGCGGGGTTGTAGGCGCTGGCGCCATAGACGTAATACGTCGAGTGGATGATCACCTGGCCGACCTTGTATTTGCGGCACAGGTCGAGCAGCCGTTTGCAGCCAAGCACGTTGGCGTTGTAGCGCTGCTGGCGGGTTTTCTCGTGCGCGAAGATGCGGCCGATGTGGATCACCGCGTCGACCTTGTGGCTGGCGAAGATGTCTTCGAAGCCGCGCTTGTGCAGCTCGACCAGATAGCTCGGGATGCCGGCATCGGTTTCGACCTTGCGGCGGAAATCGACGGCGATGACGTTGTACTGGCCGTGCAGGCGGGCGATCACCCGCTTGGCCAGCGAGCCGGCGGCACCGGTTACCAGTACGGTCTTCTTCGGGGCAGCGCGGCTGCCGGTTTTGGTCGCCATCAGTAGAGGCTCGTACGTTCGTCGAGGCCGATCTGCATCAGCCGGCGCAGTTCGGTTTTCACCGTTTCCACCTGTTCGGTCACCTCGGCCTCGCTGGCCGCCGGCGAGAAATGCATCGGCTTGCCGAAGTTCAGATACACCCGCGCCGGCAGCGGCAACAGGCTGGGCACGATCGGCAGATAGGGCAGGCCGAGCAGCCTGGCGATCGGCGCCAGATTGATGACCGCGGGCATGGTTTCCTCGCAGCCGACGATGCCCACCGGCACGATCGGCGCGTGGTGGTTCATCGCCAGATGCATGAAGCCATTGCCGAAGCGCTGCAGCTGGTAGCGCTTGCGATACAGCTTGCCGGAGCCGCGAATGCCTTCCGGGTAGACGATGATCGCCTCGTCCATGTCGAGCATCTTCGAGCAGTTCACCGGATCGCCGATGACACCGCCGAGCGCGTTCAGGAAGTTGCCGAGCCAGGGCACGGTGGGGAAGAAGCGCTCGATCATCGCCCGGGCCAGACGCGGGCCGTGCGGGTTGGTCGCGGCGGCGACGCCGACCAGCACGCCATCCATCGGCAACTGGCCGCTGTGATTGCCGACGATCAGTACCCGGCCTGTGCTGGGGATGTTTTCCAGGCCGTGCGCGGTGACCCGGAAGTAATGGTCGTAGAGCCGCTTGGCGGCACCGAGGGCGAGCTTGAAGGTGTCTTCGTTGTAGCCCCAGGGGTCATAACCAAAGCTGCCGACCGGCTTCGGAATGCTGGCCACCAAGGCTTCGATGTCCGCCGTGACCAGCTTGGCGGCAATGCGCTGCTTCACGTCGAGCGAGCCGAGACTGAACATGAGTGTGGGGTCGATTTTCTTCTGAGCGGTTGACCTGCTGGCCTGATTGAAGACCGGATCAAGCTTTGATCCGGGCCTCTCAGACCTTGAGCGGTCGCCTCGCATCAACTTAGTGCAAAAGCCCGGTGCCGGGAAGATGCTGCGGCGGCTTTATTACGCGGACTGCACCATGAAAGCAGGTACTGGCGACGATCAGGCAGCGCGCGCCAGGTAGCGGTCGAGCGCGGCACGGGCGGCCGGGTCGAGATCGATCGGCACGGTGCGCCGAACCAACAGATCGTCGAGCAGCATTCGCGACTTCAGCAGCAGGGTATTGCTGCCATCGAATTCGGCGAACGCGGCGCAGTCGAGGCCGGCGTAATAGGCCACCGCTTTCATCCAGCGGCCTTCGTTGCGGTCGTGGTCATGGACCAGAAACCAGGCGCCGGGCTGCACCAGTTGTTCGAGCAGTTCGGTGACATTTTCGGTCGCGTCGGCAGCGGTGGCGGCATGCAGCACTGGCGGCGGTACCGCATCCGGTGACGGATCGGCGGACGGCTGGTTCGGCTGGCCCGGATGGATCAACTTGCCGAGCGCGGCCTCGAAGCCGTTCAGCGCATCGTTGATGCGTGCTTCGGCGAGGCCGACGGCCTTGAACGCCGTGGCCAGTTCGGCACGCAGTTCGCGCCGCAGAGCTTCGCTGCGCTGATCGTCGCGGGCCGGATCGAGCATCGCGACGATCTGATCGAGTTCGGCGAAGCCCTGTTTCCATTCGGCACTTTCGGGCCCGTGATGCAGCAGGTGCATCGCCATCATCGGCGCCCACAGCGAGTTCAGCAGCGGCCGCACTTCGTCGCTGATCGGGGTGCCGGAAGTTCGCAAGTGCAGTTCACCGGCGATGATCCGGCGCACCTTGGCGACGATTGCCTGGCGGCGCGTGGCCGTCTGCGCCATCTGCTGCTCGATGAAACGTTCGGCCTGATCGGTGGCGATCAGCTCGATCTCCGGCGGCGGCTTGCGCAGCGATTCGGCGGCGATATCGAACTGCTGCTGGATCTGCGATACCAGCTCGGCAATGCGGGCCTGATGCTCCGGGCCGCCGGTTCTGGCCGTCGAGGCCATGGTCGCCAGTTCGTTGATCAGGCCTCGGACCGGATGATCCGGATCGCTGATGAAGGCGATGTCCTTCAACGCCACTTTCATCGTCGACAAGCGCAAGCCGTCGAACTGCACGCGCAGTGAGTTCGGCAGGTGCGGGTCGGCGAGGATGTCGTTGAACATGTGGCCGACCAGGCTGGCGCGCTGCACATAGGCGGCGGTCTGGCGTGGCGTCCAGCCGAGGATGGTCAGGCCTTGCGAGGCTGCTGCGAGATCGGCGGCGAGGCTGGCATTCGAGTAGGCGGCGGCGTCGGGCGGCGTCGCAGAGAGGCGCTGCAGGCTGGCCAAGGACTGCGGATCGAGGGCCGGCGAGGTCATCATCGACGCGGCAAGGCCGGCCGGCGCGCGAAACTCCGGCTGGGCTGCGGTCTGGCCGAATTGATCGGAGAAGCCGCGCGGCGCATGCGTGGCGGTGGCTTCTCCGTTCGGCATGTCGCCGCGCAATGTGCCGCCCGGGCGGGCGCTCGGCACATGGCCTGGTCCGTAGCCTGAATGGGCGGACTGCACGCCCTGCTGCTTCAGGAAATTCAGCGCCTTGAAGTAGAGATCGGCCAGCTCGCTGATCACCAGGCGATCAAACAGCTTGAACACCACCAGTTCGACGTCCGAGCCGACGTTCAGGGTTTCGGCGGCCGAGCGGAACGCGCGGCAGATGGTCAGCGGCGCCAATGCGTCGATCGACATTGGCGCGTGATGGTTCTCGACCAGCGTCTTGACCCGTCCGCCGATGTCCCAGAGCGTGGTCTTGTAGAGACCATCGGCCTTGGCCGCCATGTTCGAGACGGCGATGTCGAGCTCGACAGCTTCGTTTTTCTGCAGGCTCAGCTCGCCGTCCGCTTCCCGGCTGCCGGGGACTGGAAACGCGGCATCGAAGCCCTTGCTGTAGTTGTCGCAGAACCGCGTGGTCATGTTCTTGCGGTCGAGACGCACGGCCCGCATGGTGTCGAAGAACAGGCGGCGATCCTGGTTGTTGGTGGCGCGTTCGGCGAACTCGAAGAGCAGATCGTCGGCACCATCGAACATGATGTTGAGCCGCTCGCGCAGGGCTTCGACCACCTGCAGGCGCAGCGTCTCCACCAGTTGCGCCGTGCCTTCGGCAGGCTTGCCCTTGCCGCGCAGCAGGCTCACCACTTTCGGGTTGCCGTTCACCACCTGCAATGCCCTGCAGCCACGACGCAATTCGGCGCCGCGAGGCGCGCGCGCCGAGCACAGTCGTGCTTGCTGAAAGGGTTCCGGGTCATGGCGCCACTTTATGGGGCATCGTGCACGATGCCGGAGCTGCTAAACGATTTTGTCCACGGATCAAAGCACTTGCGTGAACTTTTCGCGGGCAGATGAATTGCTTTCAGCCGGATCATCGCAGGGCGCTGTAGCGATGACCAGCGTCTTTACACAACTGACAAAAGTACCCATTCAGTCATGCCGCAGGACTGCCAATCTGCTCGCCCAGTTGCAGATTCCACAGGCGGGCATAAGCGCCATTCGCGGCGAGCAGGCCGGCGTGCGAGCCGTGTTCGACGACCACGCCCTGATCGAGCACGACGATGGTGTCGGCATCGGTGATCGTCGACAGCCGATGGGCGATGACCAGGGTCGTGCGCCGCTCCGTGGCCGCCTGCAGCGCGTCGAGAATCGCCGCCTCGGCACGCGAATCCAGCGACGAAGTTGCTTCATCCAGAATCAGGATCGGCGGGTCCTTGAGCAAGGCGCGGGCGATCGCGATGCGCTGCTTCTCGCCACCGGACACCTTCAGGCCGCGCTCGCCCACGTGCGTCTCGTAGCCCTGCGGCAGGCGGGCGATGAAACCGTCGAGATGGGCCAGCTTGGCGGCGCGCTCGACTTCGGCGCGGGTCGCACCCGGCCGGCCGTAGGCGATGTTGTATTCGATGGTGTCGTTGAACAGCACAGTGTCCTGCGGCACCACGCCGATCAAGCGGCGCAAGCTGTCCTGCGGCATTGCGCGGAGATCGACGCCGTCGATGCTGATCGAGCCGTGATCCGGATCGTAGAAGCGGAACAGCAGCCGGGCCAGCGTCGATTTGCCAGCACCGCTGGCGCCGACCACCGCGAGCTTCTTGCCGGGCGCGATCACGAAGCTGACGCCGCTCAGGATGTTGCGGGTTGCGCTGTAGCCGAAGCGCACGTCATCGAAGCGGATCGCCGGGCTGCCACCGCTGGTGCGCAGCAGCGGCATGGCATCGGGCGCGTCGACGATCTTCGCCGGCTGCTCGATCAGGCCGAACATCTTCTGCATGTCGGTCAGCGCGCGGCGGATCTCGCGGTAGACGAAGCCGAGGAAGTTCAGCGGCACGAACAGCTGGATCATGTAGGCGTTGACGGCCACGAAGCCGCCGACGGTCATCGCGCCGCCGACCACTTCGGCCGCCGCCAGCCACATCATCGCGGTGATCGAGCCGGCGACGATCAGCGCCTGACCGGTGTTCAGCGCCGACAGGGACATCCGGTTCTGCGAGGTCGCGCGTTCCCAGGCGGCCATGCTGTCATCGTAGCGCTCGGCTTCCCAGCGCTCGTTACCGAAGTACTTGACCGTTTCATAGTTGAGCAGGGAATCGATGGCGCGGGTGTTGGCTTTCGAATCCATGGTGTTCGCCGCACGCACGAATTTGGTGCGCCACTCGGTCACCCACACCGAAAACGCGACATAGAGCACCACCGAAACGCCGGCGATCGCCGCGAACCGGCCGTCGTACTGTTTCCACAGAATGCCGGCGACCAGCGCGATCTCAAACAGCGTCGGCACGATGTTGAAGGTCAGGAAGCGCAGCAGGAAGCTGATGCCGTCGACGCCGCGCTCGATGTCCCGACTCAAGGCACCGGTGCGCCGCGACAGATGGAATTCCAGATCGAGCCGATGCAGATGCTCGAACACCTTCAGCGCGGCGCGGCGCTGGGCGCGCTCGGCGACCCGGCCGAAGACCAGATCGCGCAGTTCGCCGAGCAGCACATTCAGGAAGCGGAACGCACCGTAGGCGAGCAGCAAGGCGGCCGGCACCACCAGCACCAGACCTTCGCGCGGACCAAGGCCGTCGACCAGCTGCTTCATCAACTGCGGCAGCCAGACGCCAGCGATCTTGGCGATGAACAGCAGGCTCAGCGCGATCGTGAGGCGACCGGGAAACTCGGCCAGATAAGGCTTCAGCGCGACCAGCGCCTTGGCCAGTGATGGTTCGACGACGGCGTCTTCGGCAGCGTCGCCGGTATCAGGGGTGCGGCGGTGGCCGGGGCGGGACAAGGCGGTGATCCGGAGTGGTAGGCAGCGGTATGTTGCGCTGAACGCGGCCGGTTCAAGCCGCAGGCGATTGCTAGGACGCCTTGTCGTCCTGATCGAGGCTGGCTTTCACCGCCGGCCAGTCGATTGCCAGCGGCGGGTAGTCCTTCTTCGGCAGCGCCTGGATGCCGGCTTCGATCGCGGCTATGCGTTCCTCCGTGGCCGGATGGCTGGACAGCAGCGCGATCGGCATCTGCGGTGCCTCCTTGGCCAGGGTCCGGAAGAACGTCGCCATGCCTTCGGGCGCGATGTCGGCGCGAACCAGCGCTGCCAGCCCCTGGCTATCGGCTTCGGTTTCGAGATCGCGGCTGTAGTGAGTGGTGCCAACCTGGTAGGCGAGCATGCCGGCCACGGCGCTGACATCGCCGAGCAGCACGGTGGCCATCGTCGCCCAGCCGAGGCCGTTGACCATCGCCTTCAGCGTGTGGCGATTCTCGACGTGCTGCACTTCATGTGCGAGCACGCCGGCCAGTTCCTCGGGCGTCTTCGCCGCGAGGATCAGGCCGCGATGGACGACGACGTAGCCGCCGGGTGCGGCAAAGGCGTTGATGCTCGAGTCTTCGAGCACCGCCCAGTGATAGTGATAGCGCGAGCCGGCAGTGAGCTTGTTGCCGATGCTGCTGACGGCGTCGACGGCCGGGCCGCTATCGAGCAGTTTTCCGGACTGGCGTAGCTCGGCCATCGTCGATTTGCCGAGCTTTTCCTCGACCTCGGTCGGCACCATGCGCACCGCCCAGTCGACGATCAGCCCGTAGCCGAGCATCACGCTGATCACCAGTACTGCCAGGCTCGCCGCCAGCCCGCCGAGCAGCAGCCACTTGCCGCGATCGTTGCGGCCGCTGCGCACGTGCCGGCGCAGCGCTGTTTCGAGCGTGGCCGGTGCGCTGCTGATCAGGGTGGCGCGCGCCACCGTATCGAGGGGTGCCAGCGACAGTCGGCCGCGCGTGGCGTCGGTCCAGCCGAGGTAGAGCGTGTCGTGATCGAAGCCACCGGTTTCGACGGTGATCGCATCGGCCGCCGCTTCCAGCCGCAGATCACCGCCGACTTGCAGGCGATTGCCGACGAACTGCGCACTGACCTTCAAGCCGGCCGGCGGCAGGTCGCGGCCATAGAGCAGCGCGGCGAAGTGCTGGCTCATCTCAGACCGGCATGTCCATGGTCAGAATATTGATCACCGCGAAGGCGACAACGATCAGGAACCAGACAATCCGGCCGCGCGGGTTCGCCGTCATCGCCATGCCGAGCAGGGTGCGGCTCAGGCGCTTCAGCGGCATCGATTGCAGCCAGATGGTGCCGGGGCCGGATAGCTGGGCGAAGAACAGGCCTTCGCCGCCGAACAGCGCGGTCTTGATCTTGCCGGCGTACTTGATGTCGTAGCGCACCGAGCTTTGCAGCGCGACGAGGCAGCCGGTATCGACTCTCAGGCTCTGGCCGGGCGCCAGTTGCATTTCGGTCAGCGCGCCGCTGGCATGGACGAAGGCCACCCCATCGCCGGTGAGCTTCTGCATGATGAATCCCTCACCGCCGAACAGGCCGACTCTGATGCGCTTCTGCCAGGCCAGGCCCACTTCGACGCCGCGCGCGCCGGCCAGAAAGGCACCGCGCTGGACGATCAAGGTACCGCCGGATACGGCGAGATCGATCGGCACGATCTGCCCCGGACCGGGCGCAGCGAAGGCGACGCGGCGATCAGTAGCGGCGTCATTGCGGTAGATCGACGTGAACAGCGATTCGCCGCTGAACTTGCGGCGCACGCCGCGCCACAGGCGGCTGAGGAAGTGGGTTTCGCGGCCGCTGCCGTCGCCGATCTCGGTGGAGACCTGCACGTCGTCGTCGACGTACATCATCGCGCCCGGCTCGGAAACCGCGCAGCGGCCGGGGGCCAGGCGCACTTCGACGTACTGCAGATCGCTGCCGTGGATGCGGTACTCGATCGGGTCCATGTTCATCGCGGTGCTCCGGGTGCAGGTCCTTCGATTCGAGGGCTCAGCGGTTCATCTCGCGGACGATCTTCCAGGCGCCGTCGTCCTGACGCCGCCAGTACTGGTCCCTGCGGGCACCGGAAGCCAGGTCGTCGCCGGCCTGATTCTGGACGAACTGAGCCAGCACCAGACCGTTCTCGCCAGGATAGGCGAACAGGCTCAGATCGCTGAGCGTGATCTCGCTCTGGCTGCGCCAGTCCTCGATCGCCTTCAGCAAAGGCCCACGCTCGGCATCGAGCTGCGCGGCCGGCACCCAGTCGAGCTGCTCGGCGAGGATCACCGGCGTGCTGTCGACCCGGAGCTGCGAGCGCAGGCTGAGCAGATCGTTGTTCGAGAAGGTCACGCAGCCTTCGCTCGAACGCGGGCCGCGGACATAGGTATCGGTCGGCACGCCGTGCAGCCAGATGCCGGAACCGGTGCGGCCCTGCAAACGGTCCCAGGAATTCGGATAGCTCAGCGGCAGCGCGCCGGCGCCGTAGAGCGTTGGCAACTGGTCGTCGCCCATCCAGCCGGTGACGCGATAGATGCCGATCGGCGTGCGCAGATCGCCCGCGCTGCGCTTGCCGTAGCCGTTGCGACCGATGCCCGCATACAGGTTGCGCACCACGTACTGGCCGGAGCCGTTGTTGTCGATCAGGTAGGCGCGGCCCTTGGCGAGATCGACGACCAGCACGTTGCCGACCTCGTCCGACAGCTTCAGCAGCAGGCTGGGCACCAGGCCGGATGCCGGCAGGGCGCGCAGCTCGTCACTGCGGTTTCGATACTCGGCCAGCAGGGCGTTGAGGCGTGGATCGTCTTCGTTGGCCGGTGGCGAATCGACACGACCGCCGGAACGCAGCGCCAGCGCCTGGGCATACAGCAGCTGGGCGAGGCGGAAGTTGGGCTCGATGCTCAGCAGCTGTTCGAGCTGCCGGGTGGCCACGCCGTAGTGGCCGTCGCGCATCGCCGCCAGCGCTTCGGAAAGGCGGTCTTCGGGATGAATTTCCGCCCTGACCAGCGGCTCGTCAGGGGTGCTGTCGGCAATGCTTGAAGCGGCTGCCAGCAGCAGGCTCGTCGCTAGCAGCGCTGCCGCCAGCCCCTGCCCCAAGCTCGGACTCAGCGGGTGGTTTCCCGGGTGATCTTCCAGGTGCCGCCAACCTCGGCCATCTCGATGATCTTGCCGACCTTGTCGGAGATGGTGTCGGACGAGTAGTCCTGCGTGAACAGCACGCGGACGTGCTGGGCGTCGATCGACTGCACTTCGGGTGCCACCAGCTCGACATTGATCATCTTGGCCTTGCCGATACGCGCACGGCGCTGGAGCTGCCATTCGTCGATCGCGAGGCCGCCGTCGGGCCTGAACTCGGACGAATAGGCGGCGAGATAGGCGTCGACATCACGGGCCGACCAGGCTCTGGCCCAGACTTCCAGCGCTCTCAGCACGGCATCGCTGGAGGCAGGAGCACTCGGTTGAACCGCGGTCGGCGCAGCGGCGACAGGCGCAGGTGTTGCTGCAGTCGGTGCCACTGCCGCGGCGACCGGAGCTGGAGCGGCCGCAGGCGCAGCGCGGCCGGCACCGCCATTGGTCAAGCCGCTGAGCAGCGACAGCTTGTAGCGGGTCGACGCGTTGTTGGCGTCCAGTGCCAGTGCGCGGTTGTAGGCGGCACCGGCCAGCGCGGCGTAGATATCGCCGAGATTTTCGTGCGCGGTGGCGTAGCTCGGATTGGTGGCGAGCGCGGCTTCGAGGGCGTCGCGGGCCTTCTCGTAGTTGCCGGTCTGGGCGTACAGCACGGCGAGATTGTTGTAAGGCTCGGGCAACTGCGGATAGTCGCGGGTCAGCTCGGTGAAAGCCTTGATCGCTTCGGCGTTATTGTTCTGCTTGACCAGGATCAGCGCCCGCGTGAAGCGGCCTTCGGCGTCCTGCGGGCTGCCGGACAGGTAACGATCGATACGCTTGAGCGCGCCATCGAGATCGCCTTGGCTGATCAGGGCCTGGGCTTCTTCCACCGGCGTTGCCGCCGTTGCTGGCAGCGTCAGTGCTGTCAGGCCCATCATCAAAAGAAATGCAGCACTACGACGTACGGTGCGGTTCACACGTGACCTCTGAATTGGTTTCGATTCCATGAAGACAAGGGCGGGATCCTGCGGCTGCCGGCACTTCCGGCTGATTTACCGGTGGACCATTCGGCATGCGACCCTGCCTTTCCGATGGCCCGGAATATACCAGCAAGTTTCGGGCTGACCCATGACTGAAACCGCCCTGCAAGCCTCGCTCCCGACCTCATTCCTGCCCTGTTCCAATGAAGCTGCTGATCGTCAAGACCACCTCGCTTGGTGACCTGATTCATACGCTGCCGGCCCTGACCGACGCGGTACGCGCGGTGCCGGATCTGGCGGTGGATTGGCTCGCCGAGCGGCCGTTTGCCGAGATTCCACGCTGGCATCCGGCCGTCCAGCGGGTCATCGCATCCGACCTGCGGCGCTGGCGCAAGGTTCCGTTGACGACATTGCGGGACGGTGACTGGGCCCGCTTTCGTGACGACTTGTGTCAGACCCGATACGACCTGGTGCTCGATGCTCAGGGTCTGGTCAAAAGTGCCTGGCTGGCCAGCCGTGCCGACGGCCCGAGTGCCGGACCTGACTGGACATCGGCCCGCGAACCACTGGCTTCGTTGTTCTATCGCCATCGTTATGCGGTGCCGGCGCACGGTCAGGAACATGCGATCACCCGGACCCGGCGTCTGTTCGCTGCCGCACTCGGCTATCCGGTGCCGGCGGCGCTCGACGCGCCGCCGGACAGCGGCCTCGATCGCGATCGCTTCCTGTCACCCATGGTTGATCAGCCTTACGTGGTGTTCCTGCACGGCACCACCTGGCCGAGCAAGCGCTGGCCGCTGGCCGACTGGCAGGCGCTGGCGCGCTGGCTCAGTCAGCGGGGCCTCGCCGTGATGCTGCCCTGGGGCAACGAGGCCGAACGTGCCGATGCCGAGCGGATCGCCAGCGCCACGCCGGGTTGCCGGGTGCTGCCGAAGCTGGGGTTGACCGCCGTCGCCGGCTGGATCGCCCATGCCAAGGT
The DNA here is from genome assembly GCF_903885465.1 of uncultured Nevskia sp. GTDB lineage: Bacteria > Pseudomonadota > Gammaproteobacteria > Nevskiales > Nevskiaceae > Nevskia. The sequence goes on along the minus strand of NZ_CAISIQ010000520.1, from coordinate 7,858 downwards.
CGTGGTCGGCGTCGATACCGGGCTGATGCATCTGGCAGCCGCCCTCGCAACGCCGGGCATCTCCCTGTATGGACCGACCTTGCCGCAGATGACTGGCGCTTTCGGCCGCAATCAGCATTGGCTATGTAATGAGGGCCAGCCCGCGACGATCGACCGCGAGCGACCGCTGACGGTCAGCCGCGAGCGGGTGATCGAGGCTTTGCGGTCATTGCCCCTGTAGCCATTATTTCGAGCAGCTCGGCAAGTTCGGCCCGGAAGCCGCCGTAGCTCAAGCCCACTCTTTCGGCCCGCTGCCGCGCCTGTTCGATTTCCAGCCGGTAGGCGCTGTCATCGCTCAGCAAGTGGATCGCCGCCGCTTCAAGCAGCGCCTCGTCGGCTTCCGGTTCAGCCAGCGCCGGAAACGCCAGCCGCTGCACCGCGCCGTTGCCGCCGATATTGACGATGCCGCAGAGCAGCGCATCGCCGGCGATCTGGCCCGGCACCCAGCCGGCATCGCGCTGGATGATCAGCCGATGGCGCGCCAGCTCCTGCAGGAATGCGGGATAGGGCAGCCGCTGCTCGACCCAGCGCAAGGTCGGGACGGTGCCGGTCGCTGCCAGCACGCGGGCACGGCCGGCCTCGCCGTCCAGATTGAATACGGTCAGCGGCGCGCCGGCCGTGCGGGCGATGCGACCCGCCAGCTGCAGCGCCTCGGTGTGACGCCGTGCTGGTTGTCCGAACTCCCGGGTGCCGACAACGATGCCGCTGCGGGTTTCGAGGGCTTGCGAGAAATCCCAGCCTGGCTCGTCGAATGGATACGGCGTGACGATGAAACGCACGCGCCCCGGCGACAGGCCGTAGTTCTGGTAGTGCGCGCAGCCCGGTTCGGTGGCCGCGAATGCGCCATCGCAGGCGGCCAGCACCCGGCGATGCAGCCAGCGCCGCCAGGGAAACCGCAGCTGATGCTCGATCTGGGCACTGCCGCTTTCCTTCCAGCTGACGAACACCGTCAAGCCGCGCGCCTTCAACTGGCGCACCGCGCGCAGATTGGCCAGACCACGCCGGCGCAGCAGCACGACCACGGCGTCGGCCGAGCCATCGACGGTGTCCGGCGTCTGGTGGAACTGGCCGCCAGTGGCGGCGGCCCAGGCCCAGTAGTTGATCGGCGCGTGGCCCGGCGCACCCGGTGGCGTCAGCCCACCGCGCCAGTCGACCGGCGCATCGCGACCCCAGGGGTTGACGACGTCGAGCCTCATCCGCGGGCGTAGACGTCCGGCGCGCCCGGCGGCTGGAACTTGAAGCGTCGGTGGGTCCAGAAATACTGTTCGGGGCAGATGCGGATCGCGTCCTCGATCAGCGCATTGATGCGCCGGGTGTCGGCCCGGTCATCGCCGCTCGGGAAATTTTCGAGCGCCGGACCCATGGTCACCACATAGCGGCCGTCGTCACCGCGGGCCGGGAAGAACGGCACGACCTTGGCGCGGCCGAGCTGGGCGAGGCGCGAGGTGGCGGTCAGGGTCAGCGCCGGCACACCGAAGAACGGTACAAAGATCGCACCCGGCACTTCCAGAGTCTGGTCCGGTGCGTACCAGACGGCGCCGCCGTTCCGTAGCGCGCGCAGCAGGTTCTTCAGGTCGTCCTTCGGCAGCGCCGGTCGGCCCGAGCGCTGCTCGCGCCAACGGTGCATCCACCAGTCGACGAAAGCGTTGTCGGCCGGCCGATACATTGCGTGGAACGGCCGATCGGCGAGGCAGATCGAGCGGGCGGCGATTTCCAGAGTGGTGAAGTGGCCGGTCAGCAGCAGCACGCCGGAACCGTCGGCCGTGGCGGCATCGAGATGCTCGACACCGCGCAGTTCCAGCCGACCCTTCAGCTTCGCGTCCGGTGCCAGCCAGGCCAGCAAGGTTTCAAACAGGCCCATGCCCAGCGCCCGGAAATGCGCTTCGACCAGCGCGACGATCCGCGCTTCATCGAACTCCGGGAAGCACAGCCGCAGATTGATTCGGGTCACCCGGCGCCGGCTCGGCAACAACCGCCAGACCAGCCAGCCCAGCGACGAACCGATCGCCAGCAGCCAGGAAACCGGTAGCCAGCACAAGGCGCGACCAATGCCGAGCAGCAGCCAGGCCAGCCACCAGCGGGGGTGCAGCAGTGCGCGCGGCAGCTTGGCGGAATTGGCTTCGTGGGCATTCATCCAGCGAGTTTAGCGTTGCGCGCCCGTCGATCGCCCCCCATGCTTGTTACCCGTGCGACTGCTCTACACCTTCCTGCTCTATCTCTCGACGCCACTGGTGTTGCTGCGTCTGCTGTGGAAAAGCCGCGAGCTGCCGGAATACCGCAGCCGTATCGGTGAGCGCTTCGGGCGGGTGCCGCGGCCGGCCGAGGACATCGCCGTCTGGGTGCACGCGGTTTCGGTCGGCGAGGCACTGGCGGCGCAGCCGCTGATCGAAGCGCTGATCGCCAGCCACGGCGAGCGCCGCATCTGGGTGACATCGACGACGCCGACCGGCTCGGCGCGAGTGATGGCCGCGTTCGGTGACCGCGTCCATCATTCCTATGCGCCTTATGACTTGCCGGATGCGGTCGCCCGTTTCCTGAGTCAGGTGCGCCCGGCCAAGTTGGTGGTGATGGAAACCGAGCTGTGGCCGAACCTGTTCCGCGCCTGCCGGGTTCGCGGCATCCCGCTGACCATCGCCAACGCCCGCCTGTCGCCGCGCAGCTTCCGCGGCTACGGCCGGGTGCACGGCTTTGCGCGGAACACTTTGCGCAACGTCGATTGCGTCGCCGCGCAGTCGAAGTCCGATGCCGCCCGCTTCCGCACGCTGGGAGCGCCGCGCGAGCGAGTGCGGGTAATCGGCAACTTGAAGTTCGATCTCGCGCTGCCCGATGTCCGGATCGCCGAAGGTGTCGCCCTGCGGGCCCGCTTCGGTGAGCGCCCGGTTTGGGTTGCGGCTTCGACGCATGACGGCGAGGAAGCCGCCGCGCTCGCAGCCCATGCCGCCCTCGTCGAATTGCAGCCGGACGCCTTGCTGGTGCTGGTCCCCCGTCATCCGCAGCGTTTCGACGCCGTCTGGTCGCTGATCGAAGAGGCCGACTTCGTTGCCGAACGCCGTGCGCGCTTGGCCGCGCTTGATCGTTCCAGCCATTCGCCGGAGCTGGAAAGCGTGCAGGTCTTTCTCGGCGACAGCATGGGCGAGATGTTCCTGTATCTGGCAATGGCCGATGCCGCCTTCGTCGGCGGCAGCCTGGTGGCAGTCGGCGGACACAATGTGCTGGAGCCCGCAGCACTCGGCCTGCCGGTGTTGTTCGGTCCGCACATGCATAACTTCGAGGCAGCCCGTGCTTTGTTGCTGGAGCGCGACGCGGCGATCGAGATTGAGGATGCAGCACGTCTCGCCGAAGAACTGGCCGTGTTGCTCGCCAGCCCCGAACGCTGCCGTGCAATGGGTGCCAATGGTGAAGTCGCCGTCGCCGGCAATCGCGGCGCGCTGAAGCGGCTGATGGCGATCATCGAAGCGCAGACCCCGGCATCGCCATGAAAGAAGACGATCTCGTCATCGTGCGGCCGGAAGGTCTTTACTGCCCGCAAGGCGATTTCCACATCGACCCCTGGCGTGGCGTGCCGCGTGCGGTGATCACCCACGCCCACGGCGACCACGCGCGGACTGGTAGTCAGCACTACTGGGGCGCCTCACGCGGCTTGGGCTTGTTGCGTGAGCGGCTGGGCAGGCAGTCGCCGATCACGCCGCTCGATTACGGCCAGAAGCTGCGCTTCAACGAGGTGACCATCTCGCTGCATTCGGCGGGTCATGTACTCGGCTCCGCGCAGGTTCGCATCGAGCATGACGATGGCCGCGTCTGGGGCGTGTCCGGCGATTTCAAGCGGGATGCCGATGCCAGTTGTGACCCCTTCGAACCGTTCCGCTGCGATACCTGGATCACCGAAGCCACCTTCGCGCTACCGATCTACCGCTGGACCGAGACTGCCGAGGTCGCCGCCGAGATCTTTGCCTGGTGGCAGGCCTGCAAGCAGGACGGTCAGGCGGCCGTGCTGTTCTGCTACTCGCTCGGCAAGGCGCAGCGGGTGCTCGCCGAGTTGGCCGCCCTCGCGGCGTCGCCGTTGGACGCCGCGTCGAAACCATCGTCCGACGAAATCGTCTATGTGCACGGGGCGATGCCCGGCCTGATCAAGGCCTATCGGCAAGCCGGCATTCCGATGTTGCCGACCGATGCCGTCGGCAATCAGCCGAAGGGCATGTCGTTCGCCGGCAAGCTGGTGCTGGCTCCACCGGGTGCCAGCGGCACGCCGTGGATGAAACGTCTGCATCCCTGCTCCACCGGCTTCGCCAGTGGCTGGATGCGCGTGCGCGGCGGCAAGCGGCGGTTGGCCTACGATCGCGGTTTCGTGATGAGCGACCACGCCGACTGGGATTCGTTATTGCGCACCATCGACGACACCGGCGCGAAACGCGTGCTGGTCACCCATGGCCATGGCGATGCATTGATCGCCCATCTTCGCGATCGCGGTATCGAGGCCGCGATGCTGGCCACACCGTTCGCCGGTGAAGGCGGTGCTGCTGATGATCACGACCCCGACGACGTTGCAACGCCGGCGCTTCCCCTGCCCGCTGAAAGTTAGGCAACAGATTTGACGAAGCCGGCCGATAGCCTGTGTGCGCTTAATTTTTCCTTAACTGTTGAATTGTTGGTCTGTTACAACTGTGCCGAATTGGAGTTTGGAGACAGAAAACTTGTCTCCGCTGCAGTTTTGTGACACGGGCCTAGATTGCCTCCCAATAGTGCACTTTTGTTCCTGTGACAGGTGATGTCGACGCCGTATACTTGTTGCGGTGCAGCGTTGAAGGCGTCGGATCTGCTCCGCGTTGGGGTTGCGTTCAGTTTTCTGCAGGTAGCGAAAATTACGCTGCCTGACCAAAGGGTTGCGAGCATGAAACGCGCGGGTGGCGCGAAACGTGCAGAAAGCCAAGCACAGGTTCTGGCGGTACGCGCTCGGCGTGTCACGCCGGTTCGGAATTTACGAACTCGTTGTACTTCGATCATTTGTCGCGAGCTCTTGCTACGGAGTCCGCGATCAGAATTTAGGGAGCAAACCGTGCAAATCAGTATTTTCGGGATGGGCTATGTCGGTGCCGTTTGTGCAGCTTGCCTGAGCGATTACGGGCACGAAGTAATTGGCGTTGACGTTTCCGCACTGAAAGTCAAGCTGATCAATTCCGGTCAGTCGCCAATCGTCGAGCCGGGTCTCGGCGAACTGCTCGCCAAGGGCGTTGCCTCCGGCAAACTGCGGGCGACCACCGACACCGAAGAAGCGATTCTCGGCTCGGAACTGACGATGATCTGCGTCGGCACACCGAGCAAGCGCAACGGTGATCTTGACCTGCGTTACGTCGATCAGGTGTGCCGCGAGATCGGTGCCATCCTGAAGAACAAGGCGGCGCGTCATACCGTCGTCGTGCGCAGCACGGTGCTGCCGGGTACGGTCAAGAATGTGGTGATTCCGGCGCTCGAACAGTCGTCCGGCAAGAAAGCCGGTACTGATTTTGGCGTTGCGGTCAATCCGGAATTTCTGCGTGAAAGCACCGCGATCGACGATTACCGCGAGCCGCCGATGACGATTATCGGCGAGCTGGATGCGGCGTCGGGTGAAGGTCTGGCCTCGATCTATTCGGTGCTGCCGGCGGCCGTTTTCCGCCGCCCGATCGAAACGGCCGAAATGGTCAAGTACACCTGCAACGTCTGGCATGCCACCAAGGTCACGTTCGCCAACGAGATCGGCAACATTGCCAAGGCTTGCGGCGTCGATGGTCGCGAAGTCATGAAGCTGATCTGCGAAGACGACAAGCTCAATCTGTCGGCTTACTACATGAAGCCAGGCTTCGCCTTCGGCGGTTCCTGCCTGCCGAAAGACTTGCGCGCGCTGAACTACCGGTCGTCCCAGGTGGAATCGGACAACCCGATGCTCGCCGCGATCATGCGCAGCAACGTTGCCCAGGTCGATCGCGCGTTCAACCTGATTTCCGCATTCGGCAAGAAGAACGTCGGCCTGCTCGGTCTGGCGTTCAAGTCCGGCACAGACGATCTGCGCGAAAGCCCGCTGGTCGACTTGGCCGAACTGCTGATCGGCAAAGGCTACTCGCTGAAGATCTTCGATCGTAATGTCGACCATGCTCGCGTCATGGGTACCAACAAGGACTACATCGACTCGAAGATCCCTCACGTCTCCAAATTGCTGAGTTCAACGCTTGAAGACGTGGTCAACGGTTCCGATGTCATCGTGCTGGGCAACAAGGATTCCGAGTTCGCCGATGTCGTTGCCAAGCTCAAGCCTGGCGTCAAGCTTGTCGACCTCGTCGGATTCATGAGCACTACGTCGACTGAAGATGCGCAGGGTATCTGCTGGTAGGCTGCCGCATTCACCAGGCAAAAATGCAATGACTCAACGGCGCCCGAACACCCAGGTAGCAGATGAAATTTCTTGGTTCGCACCACTGAAAGAGCTGACCGGCTGGTTATTGTTGCTCGCGACGATTGGCGGAATGATTCTTCTCCTTCCGTCGTTCACGCTCGACGAAGTTGGGCCACATTTTTTGGTGGCGGTGGGGGCGATCGGTCTTTGGCGGTACGCTTTACGTGGCGTCCATTTTGTACGTGCGATGTGGTTTTTGTATGTCGCGTACCCGAGATTGCGAGAGCGAGCTGAGAAAGCCGGCTCGAGTTCCGATCCGTCCCATGCTTATTTTATGGTAACAAGCTTTCGTATTGACGCTGCTACAACGGCACGGGTATATCAGGCAATTCTCGAGCAAGCCGTGGATTGTGGATATCCAAGCACGATTGTTGCGTCGATCGTGGAGTATGGAGATGAGCTGCTACTGAGGGCTCTCTGGGACACGTATCAGCCTCCTGAACGGGTGAAGCTGAAGATCGTTCGAATTGCTGGTACCGGCAAACGTGACGGTTTGGCTTTTGGCTTTCGGGCTATCGCCAGAGATTGCCCTGATCACCGAGCGTTAGTAGCTGTGATTGATGGTGATTCGGTGCTAATGCCGAACGTGATGCGTAAGTGCGCTCAGGTATTCCATCAGCTATCTAATGTGGGTGCATTAACGACTAACGAGTTTTGTACTGTGCTCGGGTCACCACTGATGAATGAATGGCACAAATTGCGGTTCGCTGAACGGCACTTGAACATGTGTTCTATGGCGCTGAGTCATCGAGTCTTAACACTGACCGGACGCATGTCGGTTTTCAGAGCTTCTATCGTTACTCAGCCAACGTTCATATCAGACGTCGAAAATGATTCGATACTGCATTGGCGTTTAGGCCGTGTGAAGTTCTTGACAGGCGATGACAAGTCGTCCTGGTTCAGCGTTGTCAGACATGGCTGGAGGACCTTCTATCTTCCTGATGCGGCTATCCAAACGATTGAGCATCCGCCCGATCCGAGTTTGATTCGTAGCAGCAGGACGTTGATGTTTCGTTGGTACGGCAACTCTCTCCGTCAGAATGGACGGGCACGGGAACTTGGTCCGTGGCGTCTTGGCTGGTTTACCTACTATGTGTTGCAAGACCAACGTGTACAGATGTGGACAGGTCTGCTTGGATTGTCTGCAGCGATTCTTGCGAGCATTCAGTACAACTTTAATTATCTGATTCTATTTTTTGTTTGGATAGGAATTACGCGCTGTCTGATGTGCGTGATGTTGATGGCAGCGGGACATCGAGTGGGGCCTTGGTATCCTCCGCTTATGTACTACAACCAGATCATGGGATCCTTGATCAAGATCGTCGTTCTGTTCTTTCCGGATCGCCAGTCATGGACGCGGCAAAAGACTACTTTAAACAAGCATTTGGATCC
>NZ_CAISIQ010000519.1 GCF_903885465.1 uncultured Nevskia sp. | reverse complement strand
GTTCCACAGGGCGCAGGACCCGAGGCGCTGGCCGCCGCCGTGGCGGCCGCTGAAGAGGAAATGGGACCGGAAACCCGTCGGCTGCACTATCTTTCAGTCCCCCCGAAGGCTGCGCGTGCGGTCATCACGATGCTGAAGGAGGCGAACCTCGTCGAGCGATCCAGGGTGGTGATGGAGAAGCCGTTCGGCACCGACCTGGCCAGCGCGATCGAACTCAACGACTTCGTGCACCAGACGTTCCGCGAACGACAGATCTTCCGCATCGATCACTTCCTCGGCAAGGAGGCTGCGCAGAACATCCTGGCGTTCCGCTTCGCCAACGGCCTGTTCGAACCGATCTGGAACCGCAATTTCATCGACCACGTGCAGATCGACGTTCCGGAAACTCTGGGCCTCGGCACGCGAGCCGGTTTCTACGAGCAGACCGGCGCCTTCCGCGACATGGTGGTCACCCATCTTTTCCAGATCCTCGCCTTCATGGCGATGGAGCCGCCGACGGCGCTGGAGCCGCGGCCGATCAGCGAAGAGAAGAACAAGGTTTTCCGCAGCATGCTGGCGATCGATCCGATCAATGTCGTGCGTGGCCAGTACGCCGGCTATCGGTCCGAGACCGGTGTCGATCCGGAATCGGATACCGAAACCTTCATTGCGCTGAAGTGCGCGATCGACAACTGGCGCTGGGCCGGCGTGCCGTTCTACCTGCGCACCGGCAAGCGTCTGGCCGAAGGGCAGCGAATCATTTCGATCGCCTTCCGCGAGCCGCCGAAAAGCATGTTTCCGGTCGGCTCCGGCGTTGGCGCGCAAGGCCCGGATCATCTGACTTTCGATCTCGCCGATGCTTCGAAGATGAGTTTGAGTTTCTACGGCAAGCGGCCGGGCCCGGGCATGCGGCTGGACAAGCTGAGCCTGCAGTTCGCGATGCACGACACCGGCTTGATCGGCGATGTGCTCGAAGCCTATGAACGCCTGATCCTCGACGCGATGCGCGGCGACCACACCTTGTTCACCACCGCCGAAGGCATCGAACGGCTCTGGGAAGTGTCGGCAGAGTTGCTGGAATCACCGCCGCCGGTGCGCTTCTACGAGCCAGGCTCGTGGGGACCGAAGGCAATCCATCAGCTGGTCGCCCCGCATGCCTGGCGGCTACCGTTCGAGCGCGCCTGGCGCGATCCGAACAAGACGAAAAGCTGAGTCTTTCGCTGCAACTGCAGCGCCTCAGCTTCTGAACGGCACCGGGCTCGGCTTGGCGATCGCCTGGCCTTGCAGGTAATCGGCGCCGAGCCTGCGCCAGATGGTGGCCTGCGCTTCGCTGTCGACTGCGCCGATGATGGTTCGGCCGCCGATCAGTCTGGCCAGTTTCAGCGCCGATTCGGCCAGCGCCTGCTCGATGTCGTCTTCGGCAATGCGCTGGAACTGGGCGGCATCGAGCTTCACGTAATCCACCGGCATGCCGCGCAACTGCTCGACGTAACCGATCTGCCGACCGGTGCGGTGGTCGATCGCGATCTTCGCGCCGAGCCGCCGTAGCGCTTCGCAGCAGCGTTTGGCCTGCTGCGGATTGCCGGTCAGTGTGTCGTCACGCAGTTCGAAGCACAGCTTGCCGATCGGCACGTCGGGATGGCTGTTGATCTGTTCGGCGATGAACGAGATCAGCGTGGCGTCGTGCAGCGAATCCTCGGAGAGATGCACGCCGCAGCTTGCCATCCGGCCGCAAAGCGCGCTGTCGGCGGCCAGCCGCTCGAACAGCGCCTGGATGACCCAGCGATCGAGTTGCGAACCGAGCAGATGTCGTTCGGCAATCGGCAGGAACAGCGACGACGGCGCCCAGAAGCCTTCCTCGTCTTCGAGGGCGAGCAGCACTTCGAAGACTTCACCTTCCGATGCCAGCGCGCGCGACGGCTGCAGGCGCTGCGTGGTGACGTGGAACAGGCGTTCCTCCAGGCCGCGTTCGATACGCCGCACCCACAGCGTTTCCTGATCGATGCCAGTGCCGACTTCGAGTCCGGCGCCGTGCAGCACCACCGCCTGACTCCTGCGGGCGTGATCGCAGGCGATGCCGGCACGACGCATGACTTCGGCTGCCGAGCCAACGTCTGCGGAGATCAGGCAGAGGCCGATCACGGCATGCACCTCGATCCAGTCATCGCCGCTGAGAAGGCGCTGTTCAGCGATGTGCGCCCGCAGCGCTTCGGCATCGAGCCGCGCCTGTTCGCCGGTCCGGGCTTCGATCAGCACGGCGAAGCGGTCCGGTGTCAGCCGGAACACGTGATCCGAACCGCCGCTGAGTGCGGCCAGACGTTCACCGCAGCGCGCGGCAAGGGCATCGGCATCGCTGTGGCTGCGGGTTTCGCGAACCCGCCGAAGCTCTGGGAAATCCAGTTTTGCCAGCGCATGCAGCGGTTCATCGTTGCGCCCTTCGCGGCCTGCGTTCTGGGCTTGCGCATGCAGTTCGCGCACTCTTCGTTCGCAGGCCTTGCGGCCCCCGAGCCCGGTGACCGGATCGACGAACTCCTGGGCGACGCTGCCCGACAAGGGGCCGGCCACTCGCTGCCCGCCAGCTCGGCGCAGCACGACCAGGCAGCCGGTGATGCGGTCGACGCGGCTACGGATCGGCACTGCGCTCAGGCCCAGTTCGCGGCCCAGGTCCTGTCCCCGTTCATGGCCTTGGGCACCGTTGCCGACGAGAATCACCCCGTCTGGGAAATCGATGCGGGCACCGGTATCGCGAATCTGCTGCATCAGATCCGGCAGCGCCGGGCCCTCGAGACTGCCAAGCCGCGCCTGCAGTACGGAGCCGAACGGTGCACCACGAGCATTGCGCTGGGTGGTCGAAAGCCATTGCTCGGCGATGGCATTCAACTCGACGATCGCGCCCTGTTCGTCGAGTACGGCGATGCCGTCGTCGAGGCTGCTCATCAGCAACTGATTGCGCTCGCCGAGACGCAGCGACTGGTCCTGGGCGCGAACCCGCTCCGCCGTTTCGCTGTGCAACTGGCTGAGTGCAAGGCTGGCGCGATCCTGCAGGTCGCGCAGCCTTCCGCTGCGTTCGTTGTGCCAGTGCGCGAGCAGGCGCAGTTCGCCAGCGCCGGACTCGTCGAGAGTCACGTCCTGCTCGGTGCCCTGGTCGTCCTGTTCGGCGCGAGCGATGGCCTGCGTCATCCTTCGCAGCGGCCGGATCACGGTACCGCGCAGCAGCACGAACGCCACCACCAGCACCAGCACGGCGGTGCCCAGGGTCACGATCAGAGCCTGGGTGACCAGATAGATCATGGCATCGTTGCCTTCGCGCGTCGGCGACACGCTGAGCAACTGCCAGCCAGCATCGGGCACTGTCGACAACACCGCGTAACTGCTTTCGCCGAGGACCGGATCAAGGTCGAGCTTCAATCGCTCCGGTGCATCCGCAGCGCGGCCATCGTTGGCGTTCCAGACGGCGGCCAAGGCGTCTTCTGCAGCGACTCTCGACAACTCGCGGCTGTTGTCCTTGAGCGAGGACACCAGGCGAGCGTCGTAGCTTGCCGAACGCAGCGCATCGGCCCGGAACGCTTCGCTGCGGCGATGGATGGCCAGCGCCACCGGGTTATAGCGGGCTTCGCGCTGGGCCAGTTCAGGCAGGTTGCGGCTGCTACCGACGACGGCGCCGAGCCGGTCGCGGGCCAGGGCCGATACCGCCAGCATCTGGCCGCTGCGGTCGCTGAGCACGGCGTAACTGCGCAGTGCTTCGCCGCCGGTCAAGAAGAGGCGGCTCAGCTTGCCGATATCGACGCTGACAGTGGCCACGCCCTCGAAACCGCGTGCGCCGATGATAGCCACGCTGCAGGTCACCACATCGCGGGCGAGCAGCGGATCGCGATAAACCGGCGACCACAGGCAGCGGCTGCCGCCGGCGATGCGCGACGGCGTATACCAGGGCTCGCGCCAGTAGGCGATGGCATCCGGCGCGTTGTAATCGTCGCGGGCTTCAGGCTTGCCGCTGTCGGTGATGCGCCAGAACTGGCTGCTCCGTCGCGTGCCGGCAGCGGTGTTCAGAGGCTCTGGCCACAGGCCATAGCTGGCGATCGGCAGGTTCTGCAGCAGACGTTCGCCGAGCCGCGCTCGCAGCGCGGCGTCGGGGTTGGTGGCGGTCAGCGCCAGCAGCTGGGCGAACTGCTCGGTACTGCGAACGATCTGGCCGGTTTCGGCGAGCAGCCGTTGGTTGATCGCCGTTTCGAAGCGGAAGGTGGCCTGTTCCAGGCCGCGGCCGATCAGGCGATCCGCTGCAAAGAACGCAACACCGCCGAGCACCGCCAGCAACAGTGCGAACAACAGGCCGAGGCGGAACTGCAGTCCCTGGTGCCAGCGCAGGCCTGATTGAAGGGATGAGGAAGGGCGGGGAGAACTCATCGACAAGGCAGGCAGTACGACAGGGGAACGGCGCCGGTCATCAGGCGATCACGATCTGGACGATGACACGGACCGCCGCCCTGAACCAGTGGTCTGCGGTTCACGTCGGGACGGTTGCCGAGCCGGTGGCGAATAGCTGGCAGATCGCCCCGGTGGGGCCGCGTACGGCGTCGATCGTCAGGCCGTAAAGCGCGGATAGACGTTCCGGTGCCAGCACCTCGTTCGGCACGCCGTGGGCAATGATCCTGCCGCGTTCGATCAGCGATACGGTGTCGGCGTGCCGCAGCGCCAGATTCGGGTCCTGCAGGATCGCCAGTACGCCGACGCCGCGCGCGGCGAGGCGGCGCATGGTCAGCAGGCAGTGATGCTGGAACGCGAAATCGAGACTGGCGGTGGGTTCATCGAGCCGCAGGTAGCGCGTTTCGCGGTCGTCCGGCGCGCTGATCTGGACCAGCGCACGGGCCAGCTGGACGCGGGCGCGCTCGCCACCGGACAGTTCGTTGTAGCGGCGACCCGCGAGGCCCGCGGCACCGGCTTCGACCAATGCCGCGGCGATGATCGCCTGCTCGCCCGGTGCTTCGGCGCTGCGCTGCCAGGGCAGGCGGCCAAGGGTGACCACGTCATCGACCCGGAACGGAAACGGCAGGTCCTCGCGCTGCATCATCACCGAGCGCCGCCGTGCCAGCGCCGCGCTGGGCCACGCGGAAAGCGGCCGATCATCAAGCGAAACCTGGCCGCCATCGGGCTTCAGATCGCCGGCCAGCAGGCGCAGCAAGGTCGACTTGCCGGCGCCGTTCGGGCCGAGCAGCACATGCAGTTGGCCGGGTTGCAGCACCAGACTGGCGTCGTCGATCAGGCGCCTGCCGCGTACGCCGTAGCCGGCATGAACCGCTGCCAAGCTCATGTCAGCCCCGCGCGGTCGCGCAGCCGCAGCAGCAGGAACAGGAAGAACGGCGCGCCGATCGCCGAAGTCAGCGCGCCGACCGGCCATTCGGCTGGCGTTGCCAGGGTGCGCGCAGCCGTATCGGCCAGCACCAGCAGCAGCGCACCGGCCAGCGCTGACGCTGGCAGCAGCAGGCGGTGTCCAGGGCCGGCAATCAGGCGCAACGCATGCGGAACGATCAGGCCGACGAAACCGATGATGCCGGCCAGCGATACCGCTGCCGCCGTCGCCAGCACGACGGCGATCAGGATGCGCCGCTTCAGGCGTTCCACCGGCACGCCCAGGTGCAGCGCTTCGGCATCGCCGAGCAGCAGGGCATCGAGCGCTCGCGCCTCGCGCGGCAGCCACAGCAGCAGGATCAGCAGCACCGGGCCAACGATGGCGATCTCGTTCCAGCCGGCGCGGCCCAGGTTGCCGTACATCCACAAGGTGAAGCCGCGCAGGCCGGAGTCGTCGGCGGTGGTGGACAGCAGGCCGACGATCGCCGCGACGAAAGCGTTGATGGCCGTGCCAGCGAGCAACATTGTCGTCATCCGGGTGACGCCGTCGCGTTGGGACAGACGCAGCACGATGACGGCGGCAAGCAAGCCGCCACCAAACGCGGCGACCGGCAGCACCACGCCCTGCCAGGCCGCCAGCCCGCCGAGACGCCCATCCAGCCGCGTGAAGACGATGGCCGCAGCGAGTGCGGCACCGGCGGAAACGCCGATCAGGCCCGGTTCGGCCAGCGGATTGCGGAACAGCGCCTGGGTGACAGCGCCAGCTTGAGCGAGCACCGCGCCGATCAGCAGCGCCAGCAGCACTCTGGGCAGGCGCAGTTCGAGCAGAGCGGTGGTCTGCATGGCCTGATCGGTGCCGGGGACGAACAGCGTCGCCCAGTCGATTGCGATGGTGCCACGGGTCAGCGCGAATACCGTCGCAACCACCAGCAACAGCGTCAGACCGCCGAACAGAGGCAGCCGAAGTGACTTGGAAGGGTTGGACAGCCTGAACTGGAACAAAACGGTGC
>NZ_CAISIQ010000518.1 GCF_903885465.1 uncultured Nevskia sp. | reverse complement strand
GCCATTGGCATCGCAGCTACGGCAACGAGAACTGGCAGTTCGATGGCAACGGCCTGATGGCGCTGCGCCACGCCAGCATCAACGATCTGGAGATCGCCGACGCTGATCGCCTGTTCCGCTGGCCGTCCGGCCGACGGCCGGACGATCACCCGTCATTGTCCGATCTCGGCCTGTAGGGCGGGCCACGCCCACCGCGCGCTCTTGCCGACGAGTGCGGCGGCGGCCATGGGCCGCCCTACTCATCCCGGTTCGAGCCGCAGCACGCGGCCCTTCGGCGTGTCCGTGGTGACGTAGAGGTAGCCGTCCGGCCCCTGGCGGACGCTGCGGATGCGCTCGTTCACTTCGGTCAGCAGCTTGTGCTCGGCCTTGACCTTCGTCCCGTCGAGCTCGATGCGGTTCAGGTAGGCGAACTTCATCGAGCCGACGAACAGGTTGCCGCGCCAGGCCGCGAACTTGTCACCGGTGTAGAAGGCCATGCCGCTCGGCGCGATCGAGGGTTTCCAGTACAGCAGCGGCTGCTCCATGCCTTCCTTGGTGGTGCCGATGCCGATCGGCTTGCCGTCGTAATTGATGCCCCAGGTGATCACCGGCCAGCCGTAGTTCTTGCCGGCTTCGTCGAGGTTGATCTCGTCGCCGCCCATCGCGCCGTGTTCGTGCGTCCACAGCTTTCCGGTCTGCGGATGGATCGCCGCGCCCTGCATGTTGCGGTGGCCGTAGGACCAGATCTCCGGCCGCGCGCCGGCGGTGCGGACGAAGGGGTTGTCAGTCGGAATCGAGCCATCCGGGTTGACGCGGACGACTTTGCCGAAGTCGTTGTCGAGCGTCTGCGCCATGTCCTTCATCAGGTAGCGATCGCCCTGGGTGATGAACAGCTTGCCGTCCGGCGCGAACGCCAGCCGGGAGCCGAAATGCAGGCCGCCTTCGGATTTCGGCGTCTGCCGGTAGATCACTTCGACCCCGGTCAACGCATTGCCCACCAGCTTGCCGCGCGCCACCGCCGTGCCGGCTAGCCCCGCGGCATCGGCTTCTGCGTAGGACAGATAGACGCGGGCATTGCTGGCGAACTGCGGATCGAGCACCACGTCCAGCAAACCGCCCTGACGCTGCGCAAACACCGCCGGCACGCCGGTCACCGGCGGGGAAAGCTGGCCATCAGCCGTCACGATGCGTAGCCGCCCCGGCCGCTCGGTGACCAGCATCCGGCCATCCGGCAGGAACGCGAGGCTCCACGGGAATTCCAGACCTTCGGCCACCGTCACCAGCTTGTAGTTGGGCTTTTCGGCGGCAGGCTCGGCCTCCTGCTCGGCGGCAAACAGAGCAGCGCTGGAGGCAAGACCAAGACTGGCCAGCAAGGGCAGGACAAGACGGTTCATCAGGACATCCTTATATGGATTGATACAGCAGTGACCCCGTTCAGCGGCGCCACGTTCAAAGTCATCTGCGCAGGGCCAGAGCCGGGACTCCTCTGCTACGCTCTCCTCAGACGCCGTTTCGCGTCGCGCACCCTGCCCTTCCGCATGAAATTCTGTTCCGACTGCGGCCATGCCGTGGACCAGCTGATTCCGCCTGGCGACCATCTGCCGCGCGCCGTCTGCCCGTCTTGCGGCACGGTGCACTACCGCAATCCCAAGGTCGTGTCCGGCTGCGTGCCGATCTGGGAAGGCAAGGTGCTGATGTGCCGCCGCAACATCGAACCACGTCTGGGCCTGTGGACGTTCCCGGCCGGCTTCCTGGAAATGGACGAAACCTCGGCTCAGGGCGCAGCACGCGAAACGCTCGAGGAATCACAGGCCGAAGTCGACATCACCGGCCTGCTCGCGGTCATCAACGTGCCCTACGTGTCACAGATCTACATGATCTATCACGGCAGCATGCGCTCGCCTCATCACGGCGTGACGCCGGAAAGCTCCGAAACGCGGCTGATGAGCGAAGAGGAAATTCCCTGGGACGACATCGCCTTCCCGACTATCTGGCACGGCCTGAAGTTCTTCTTCGAGAACCGCGCCAAGGGCGTGCAGGACATCCACACGCTGGATCTGATGACGCGCTACGGGCGGCGGCCGGAAGTCACTACGGGTTCGAAGGACTAGCCGACCATCGGTCAGCGGGCGTTCATGCGGGAAAGCTAGAGTAGCTCTGGTCGCAGCGGCCAAGACATTTCAGTAACCAATATTCGCCGCAGCGCTCACGTTTTATCGCCCTCAGGAGAAGAGACCACCATGAACCATAAATCGATTGCCACGATCCTCGCCGCTGCCGCGTTTGCGCTGACCACCATTCACGTCAGTGCTGACGAAACGCCGGCCGAGAAGGCTTCCGAGCGTCAGGAGAAGCGCCAGGACAACCGCGCTGACCGCCAGGAAAAGCGTCAGGACAACCGCGAAGACCGCACCAAGGATCGTCAGGAAAACCGTGCCGAGCGCACCGACAAGCGCCAGGAAAATCGTGGCGACCGTCAGGAAAAGCGCCAGGACAACCGCGAAGACCGGCAGGAAAACCGCCAGGAGCGTCGCGAAGATCGCAAGAACTAAGCGCGACCGAGATTCAAAAGGAGACCGCCACGGCGGTCTCTTTTTTTATCCGCGATCAAGCGCCGTGCTTGAACACCGCCAGGCCGATGCCGGCAGCGATGAACAAAGCGCCGAACACCCGATTGGTCCAGCGCGCGGCCACCGGGTTCTGCAGGAAACGCAGCGCCTGCAGGCCCAGCGCGGTGTAGCCGCACATGCAGCAGACGTCGGTGAAAAACAGCGTGCACCAGACAATCACGAACTGGATCAACTGCGGTGCCGCCGGATCGATGAACTGCGGCAGCACCGAGGCCG
>NZ_CAISIQ010000517.1 GCF_903885465.1 uncultured Nevskia sp. | reverse complement strand
TCCCGAAGGCTTTGCCGCTTCCTCCACGATCAACCGCGCCGGCACCTCGTTGCCGAAGATATCCGGGTCGTACATTGCTTCGGCATGCGGCGCCTGCACGGCGAACTCGCCGGTCGCCACAGCTTGTCCTACCCAGTACAGGCGATGGCTGCCGGCCTCGACTCCATCGGCGAACCAGCGTGCCGCTTCGAAGCGCAGTTCGCGGTGATAGAACGGATACGGGCTCGCCGAACCCGGCGGCTCGGCCTCGGCGGCATCGAGACCGCTGCTGACTGCGAGATCCGGATTCACCGGCTCCAGGCCGCCGGGTACCGGATCGTCGACGACCACGAAGCTGCGCGCCACCGGCGTGTTCAGCAGCAGTTCGATGCGCACCAGCTCGCCACGGCGAATCGTCATCGGCGACGTCAGCGCTTGCCATTGGCCATCGCGCTTCACGGCGTAATTGCGCTTCAGGCTGATGCCGGCATTCGCCGCACTGGCTTGATCATCGGCCTGCACATAGCGGACGTTCGCCGCCCAGTAGCCACGGCCCTCGCCTGCGTGGCGAATCTCCAATTCGCGACGCTTGCCGATATCTTCGGCCTTGATCGGCTTCGCCGCGGCAACAGCAGCATCACGCGGCGTCGAGAACTTCGCGGTGGCGAAAGCCTGGCCATCGAGCAGCGCTTCCAAGGTGAACGCCGGCGCGGCCGATTCGTAGCGCCGTGCATAGGCTTCCATTGCGCTGGCGCAGAACACGTTCTCCTGGGTGTTCTCCCAGTGATCGCGACCGCCACGGGACTGGCTGATCGAGCGCACCAGCTTGGCCGGCAGTTCGCGCAGCGAAGCATCGTCATCGACGAGCTTGTCATCAGTACCGACCAGCGCCATCAGCGCCATGCAGTTCGCGCGCAGCGGCGAGCCAAGCAGCGGAATCCAGGCGCTGTCCTCGGTTTCGCGCAGCACGAAGGTGCCGGCGCTTTGCTGGCCGCGAGCGAGAATCTGATCTAGCGCCGTTCGAGCAACGGCGGACCCACCATCGACCCGTCGCGCCGCATCGAGCAGCATCGCCTGGCCGAACAGGCCCATGCGCGGCAGCCCCGGGGCATGACGTTCCAGCTCCGCCGCATCGAGCTTGCCGCGCCGCGCCAGCGCCGCCAGCACCACCGCGCGCACCGTGCTCGAGGCCTCAGCGGATTGGCCGGCGACGTTCTTGCGCAACAGCGTCTGCAGATAGCCATCGAGCTTGGTTTGCACCGCTTGCGGCGGCTTCAGGCCAGCGGCACGCAGCCACTCGAAGGCCAGCGCGGTGTAGGCGGACAGATAGGGGCTGACGTGCGACTCATCGCCATCCCAGTAGGTCATGCCACCGTTACTCGCCTGGAAGCCGGCGGCATCGGCGAACAATTGCGTGGTGATGCCGGGCGCTTCCGGCCAGGCGAATGCCGGGTCGGGCCCAGAGCCGAGGTACGGCTGCAGGCGGCCGTACTGTGCGGCCATCACGCCCTTGGTCAGACGCTGTTCCCAGCACAGATAGGGGTAATCGCGCAGATAGCGGAAAGCACCGTCGAGATTGCCGAGCACGGTCGGCGAGAAGCGCACGGCGACTTCGCCGCCGGGCAAGCTGCCAGCCGGCACTTCGATTGGCGTCGTGGCGCTGCCGTCATCGAGGAAGCCGAACTCGGAGGCGGTCACCGTCGGCCGGCGTGGCTTCACCGGCAGGCTGAACGTCAGGCCATCCCGATCCTTGGCATCGCCAGCCGTGGCCTTGAACGCGATGGTGCCCGGCTCATTGCCGGCCACTTCGGCAGCGATGTCGACAAACACGGTCTGGCGCTCGAAAGCCGCGAGCTTCACGGTCTGTTCGGTCTTCGCCGTTGCAGCACCCGTCGCCTCGATGGTCACCACCAAGCTGCGTGGCGCATCGGCGCGATTGAGCACCGAGAAGCCGGCGCGGAACTTGTCGCCGCTGCTGATCTGGTTCGGCATCACCGGCCGCAGCTCGGTGTCTTTGGTCGAGATCAGCTTGGTCGAGCCGAGGCCGAAGCGATCGCCCGGTGATACCGCGAGCACGATCACCTTCCAGGCGGTGAGATTGTCTGGCAGCACGAAGTCGAAGCTGGCGTGGCCAGCAGCATCGGTGACCAGCGACGGATTCCAGTAGGCAACGAACTTGTCGACCGAACGCAGGGACAGATCGGCACCGCCATCACCGCCCGGCGTCGCACCCTTCTTCTCGAATTTCTGGCGGCCGACGAGTCGGGTCAGCAGGCTGTAGTTGGCGAGGTCCAGGCTCTGCAGGCCATTGAAGCCGCGATAAGGATCGAAATAGCTTTCGCCATCACGAATCAGGTCATAGACCGCTTCGTCGACGACGGCGACGGCAAGCTCCATCTTCGGATCGGCCAGCGCTGCTTTCGGAGTCGCGGTGACGCTGAGCTTCGCGGTTTCGCGCGGCCGGTACTTGGCCTTGTCGGCGGTCACCTCGACGTCGATCTGCCGATAGGGATCCTCGACGGTGATCGTCCGATAGCCCATCCGGAAGGTCGGCTTGCCGAGATCGACATCACCATCCGGCGGCGGGCTTGCCACGCGCGGCGATTGCACGACCACCGACAGATAGAAGCCGGGCAGATGCTCCGGCGTGATCTTGACCTCGATCACCGGCGTCGAACCTTCGAGCACCTGGGTGCGGCGATCGATGACGCCGTAGCGCTCGGTGGTGATCAGCGCGGTTGCGCCCGGGTACGGATTCTTGACCAGGATCTTCGCGACATCGCCGACCTTGTAGCTCTTGCGATCGGCATCGAGTTCCAGGCCGTAGTCGTCCTTCTCCTGCCAGACGAAGCGATTGCTGCCGCTGGCCCACATCCAGCGCGAGGAACGATGCAGGCGGTTCTGGGTATCGCGGACCATCGCGGTGATCCGGTACTGGCCGCCGGCATCCGGCGTGAACGCGCAGGCCTGCGGGCCGGCGGTGGAGCGGCCCTTGCAGATCGCGACGTCGACCCACTTCTCGCTGTAGCGCGAGACATAGGCGTTGCCGATGTCCTTGACCCGGGCCACCGAGACATCGCGACGCTCGATGCGCACATAGCGCGGCGTGCCGGCCACCGGTTTGCCGTCGGCATCGCTGACAAGGGTTTCGACGCTGGTCGCCTTGCCCTGGCTCAGCAGCCAGTCCCGGCTGCGCAGGCCGATGAAGCGATCGCGGCCGGCGTACGGCACCGATGCCGCAGCGGCAATGGTGCGACCGCGATCGTCCTGCACGCTGGCTTCGACCAGCACCGTGCCCCAGGCGATGTCGCTCTCGGGAGCAGTCAGTTCGGTGCTGAACTCACCCTGGCCATTGGTCGTTGCGCGCTTGGTCGAGATGCCGCGGCTGCCGCGCGGATCGTCTCCGGCATCAGCCGCGTAGCTGAAGTCTTCGGCGGCTGGATCGTTGCTGGTGAAAGGCGCTGCTTCGACTCTGGCGCTGATCGTCGCCGGCGCGCCGCTGAAGCCGCCACCGCTGTGCAGGCTGGCGCGCAGCAGTGCCTCGAACGGCTGACCCGGCGCCACGCGCTTGGCGTGGATCTCGGCGGCGAGCTTGAACGGCGCGGGCGTGAAATCGGAGATCAGCACCTGCATCGGATACAGCGTGTCCGCATGCCGCTTGCCTTCGCTGTCCGGCTCGCGATCGGCGGCGGTATAGCTGGCTTCCAGCTCGAAGCGATACCAGCCGACCTTGCCCTGCTTAGGGATAGCGAACTCGCCATCGACGGCACCGAACTCGGACAGCGTCAGGCCATCGCGCTCATGCACCACCTGATCCGCCGGATCGAGCACGCGCAGCTTGTACGGCCCGCGCTCGGCAGCCGCCAGCGCCTTGTTGGCTTCGTTGCGGACATAGAGCTTGAACTGCATGGTATCGCCGGCGCGATAGACGCCCTGCGCCGTGGTGCCCCAGCTCTTCAGATGGCCGTGGCGCTGCTGGCGCGAGGCGTAGACCTCGTAACCGGAGGCGCGATAGGTATCGACGCTGAAGCCATCGTTGAGCGGCAGCACGGCGACGTCGCCATCGCGCACCACGCGCACGGCCAGCGGCGCTTTCGCGTTCCAGCCGCTGTGGTTAAGCATCGGGTCGACGCTGGCGGCACCGGGCAGCTCGGCCAGGCCATCGGCATCGGTCTTCACGGCAACCGCAGTGCTCGACGACTCCGGCTGCCACACCGGCGGCTTGGCAACGAACAGATCGACTGTGGCACCGGCAACCGGTTTGCCGGTGGCGAACTCGGTGACCCAGACCAGGGTGTTGTAGTGGCCGAACTTGGCGTGCACCTGCCAGGGCGTGACCTGCGCGAACAGCGGCTCGCCCGGACGCTGGGGCGGATATTTTCCAGTCGCCGGCTTGGTGGTCAGCCAGCCTTCGACGACGCCGGAATGGCCGTCGAGCAAGGCGCGGATATCGAGCGGCATCGCGAAGGCGATGTCGCGCGCCTGAGCGACTGGCCGGCTGGCTTTCAGATCGCGGTCGACACCGCTCGCCGTAGTTCGCGTGTAGGCGATCTCGACGCTGTCGAGATTGGTGACCACCGCCGGCACCTCGGAATCGATACCGGCTTCGAGCACGGCCTGTGGATGCGAGAAGCTCAAATTCGGGCTGCGGTGCGCGGTGCGGAAACTCAGATCGATCGGCCCCGGCAACTTGCGATCGAACAGATCGTGGATGTCTGCACCGCCGCTGATCCGGTACTCGGCATCGGCCTTCAAGGTGAACGGGAAGCGCAGCAGATAGCGGCTGTTGTCGCGATTGCTCGAGCCGGCGTACCAGCTGGTCGAGGCATTCGCCCAGGGGTCGTAGTCCTTGCGGCCGCCGGAGGGGTCCGGCGTGATCGTCAGCCTGCGGCCATTGCCTTCGGCTTCGACCGGCGCGGTAAACACCAGCGCCGCGTTCGACAGCGGATCGCACAGCGGCGCCTTGTCGCCGGGCCGAGTCAGCAAGGTCTGGCCACCGGCGGTCACGCATTGCAGGCCGAGCAGGCGCAGATCGGCAAAGGTGTGGAACGGTGCGGCGCTATCACTGGCAACGCCGCGCTCGGTGCCAAGCGCCGATACCAGCCCCGGGCCGACTTGCAACTCGCCATCGCGATCGGCCGGCAGTGGCTTCGCTGGCAGTACCCGCCATTGCTTGCGCGCCTCGCCCGCCGGCATGCCGTGCAGCGCCGGCACGTAGTACGGCGTTTCATCGTCCTGAAGATCGGCTTCGACGAGCACCGGCGCGCCCCCCAGGCTGGCTGCCGCCTGCAGCGACGCCGCCGTGACCGGCTGATCGAACACCGCGCGGATCACCGGCAGCGTTGGCGAGCGCCACGAGGCTACGCTGCCGTAACGCAAGGCCGGCCGTGCGGTGATGAAGCGATGGCTCATGCCCTTCAGCAGCTTGGCGCCGCTGTCGGCGACCAGTTCCTGACGCACCTCCACGGTATAGGCCGTGGCCGGCGTCAGCGCTGCTTCTTCCGGCAACTGGCAGGCCAGGGTCGTGGTATCGAGCCAGCGCCAGTCGCAGGGCAGCCCGGGGGTGATCGTCACCGGCACTTCTTCCGGCTTGCGCTCCATGCGGCCTAACGGCACCACGGCACGATCGAAGGCCAGCACGATCTGCTGCTGGCCCGCTTCGACATCATCACCCGCCGGCGTGATCCGCAGCAGCTTCAGCTCGTCCGCCGTGGCGGCGTTTGCGACCAGCAACAGCGCGCCGATCAGCGCACCGACACCGCGCCGCAGAGTCATGACCACGCTCATGACTTCACCTTGATGCGCAGCATCTGCACACCGTCGCCATTGCTGACCGCGCGCACTTCGCGCAGGCCGGCAAGGTTGGTCCAGATCAGTTCCTCGGCGGTGCTCTGGTCCGGCTTCTTCTCGACCAGACCGATGCGGGTCAGCGCGCTGGCATTGAATTCGACTTCACCCGGCGAGCGGACCGTCAGCCAGTCCGCCTTGCCCTCGATGAACACCACTTCGGTGCTGCCCGGTGCGTAACGGCAGCGGCGCGAATACAGCGAGCTTTCGCAATCCCAGGGCGGGCCGAGCACGACGGCGAGTTCGGCTTCGGTGTGGCCGGCGACATCGGCGATGCGGAACAGCGGCGCGCCACTGGCCGGATCCAGCGATTCGAACGCAGCCGCGTAGTCGTAATCCTCGTCGCCATGACGTTCGCGGGTCAGCCAGAAGGTGACGGCGGCCGCAATGACGATCACTACTGCCAGTACCGCGAGCTTGCTGAAGTTCTTGCGCATCCTTTCCCTGCTCCTGGCTTCGGTCATGCAACGCGGCGGGATGCGCCTGCGGCTATCTCACCCTACGGTTTATGGCCACCGTGGGCCGCGATCTTCAGCGACAACTCCAGCGCCTGTTCGTAGTTCAGGCGCGGATCGACGGCCGATCGGTAGGCGCGTTCGAGGTCGGTTTCGGTGAGGTCCCGGGCACCGCCGAGACATTCGGTGACGTCCTCGCCGGTGAGCTCCAGATGCACGCCGCCAAGCCGCGACCCGCAGGCCGCATGCACTGCGAACGAAGCTTCGACTTCGCTGAGGATGTCGTCGAAGCGCCGGGTCTTGAGGCCGTTGCCAGCGGTCTGAGTATTGCCGTGCATCGGATCGCAAAGCCACAGCACTTCGTGACCCGCAGCGCGCACCGCGTCGATCATCTTCGGCAGCCCGGATTCGACCTTGCCGGCACCGAGCCGGTGGATGAAGGTCAAGCGGCCCGGTTCCTTGTCCGGGTTCAGCAAACGGCAAAGCTCCTGCACCCATTCCGCGCTCATCGACACGCCGAGCTTCACGGCAATCGGATTGCGGATACCGCGCATGTATTCGACGTGCGCACCATCGACAGCCGCGGTGCGCAAGCCGATCCAGGGAAGATGGGTCGACAGGTTGTACCAGCCCGGCTTGCGCGGTACCTGCCGGGTCTGCGCGGCCTCTGCAGCCAGCAGCAGCGCTTCATGCGAGGTGTAGAACTCGACGCGATTGAAATCGTGGATCGGCTGGCCGGCCAGGGTTTCCATGAACTTGACCGATTCGGTGATCGCTTCGACGCGCTTGGAGTACTGCTCGGCGAGCGGCGCGTGATGCACCCAGTCGAGATCCCAGTATTCCGGATGATGCAGATCGGCAAAGCCGCCATCGATCAGGCCACGGACGAAGTTGATGGTCATCGCCGAACGCTTGTGGCCTTCGAGCAGCAAGGCGGGATTCGGGATACGCGCATCGGAGGTGAATTCCGGCCGATTGACCGTGTCGCCGCGATAGCACGGCAGGGTCAGCCCATCCTTGGTTTCGACATCGGCCGAACGCGGCTTGGCGTACTGGCCGGCGATGCGCCCGACCCGTACCACCGGCATCTTCAGCCCGTGGACCATGACCAGGCTCATCTGCAGCAACACCTTCAGCCGATTGGCGATCAGACCGGATTCGCAGTCGGCAAAGCTCTCCGCGCAGTCGCCACCCTGCAACACGAAACGCTTGCCGGCTTGCGCTTCCGCAAGCCGCAATTTCAGCGCATCGACTTCCCAGGACGTGACCAACGGCGGCAGGCGGCGCAGTTCACCAAGCGCGGCTTCCAGCGCACCCGCATCGGGGTAGTTCGGCTGCTGCACGGCCGGCAGGGAGTGCCAGCTTGAGGGGGTCCAGGTCATCGGGATTCTGCTGAGCGGTTAGGCGGCGGATTATAGGCGGCGTGGTAACTTGTTCTCCGGAAAAGCGGAGCCGGCCATGTCCGAAGAAGTCACGCTCGTGACCGTTACAGAAGCCAGAGCCAAGATGTGCGAGTTGATTCGCAGAGCCCAACACGGCGAAGTGATCGGGCTGATTCGACGCGGGAAAACGGTCGCCTGGCTTCATCCAATGGGGTCAAAGTCATCGCCCCAATCGCTTTCCGAAGCCTGCTCCGACAGCTAGCTACCGCAACGCTCAGCGGGTCTGCACCCGCGCCCCCACGATTCGAAGTTCATGACCGCAAACAAACCCGGCGAACACACGCCGATGATGCAGCAGTACCTGGCGATCAAGTCGCAGTACCCGGACACGCTGGTGCTGTATCGGATGGGCGATTTCTACGAGCTTTTCTACGAGGACGCGCGCAAGGCTTCGAGGCTGCTGAACATCACGCTGACCAAGCGTGGCGAATCGAATGGCGCGCCGATCGCGATGGCTGGCGTGCCTTATCACCAGCTCGAGAACTACCTCGGCCGCCTGATCCGTCAGGGCGAATCGGCGGCGATCGTCGAGCAAGTGGGTGAAGTCGGCCTCGAGAAGGGTCCGGTGCGTCGCGAAGTGGTTCGCGTGGTCACGCCGGGTACGGCGACCGAGGATTCGCTGCTCGATTCGCGCGCCCAGAATCTGCTCGCGGCAGCCTGCATCAGCGGCGGCAAGTTCGGCCTGGCCTGGCTGGAACTGTCTTCCGGGCGCTTCTCGGTGCTGGAAACCGAGAGCGCCGGCGACTGGCGCGCCGAGCTGCATCGGCTACGTGCTTCCGAGCTGCTGACGCCGGAAGATTCCGCTTATGAACTCGGTGGTCTGCATGGACGGGCGCGGCCGGTCTGGCATTTCGATACTTCGTCTGCTCGCCGCCTGTTGACCGAGCAGTTCGGCACTCGCGATCTGCGTGGCTACGGTGCCGATGAACTCGGCCCTGCCTTGGGTGCGGCCGGTGCGCTGCTGCAGTACGTGCAGGAGACGCAGAAAGCCAAGGTCGCGCATCTCACTGGCTTGCGAGTCGAAACGATCGACGAGGCGCTGATCCTCGATCCGTCGACGCGGCGCAATCTGGAGATCGAGCACTCCTTGTCCGGCTCCGCGCCGCACACTCTGGTTGCCGTGCTCGATGCCTGCGTGACCAGCATGGGCAGCCGGCAGATGCGGCGCTGGCTGTCGCGGCCGCTGCGCGATCGCGAAACGGTGGGTGCCCGTCACGATGCGGTGGCGATGCTGATCGACGATGGCAGCTATCGAACCTTGCGCGAAGCGCTGCGGCCGATCGCCGATATCGAACGCATCCTGGCGCGCGTGTCCTTGCGCTCGGCTAGGCCGCGCGATCTTGCCGGGCTGGGCGCTTCGCTGGCCGGCTTGCCGGCATTGGCGCAGACCTTCGCCACCGTCGATGCGCCACTGCTGAGATCGCTGGCCGAACGGCTCGGCGATCACCCTTCCCTCGCTGCCGAACTGGCACGGGCGATCGTCGACGAGCCGCCGCTGCTGGCCCGTGATGGCGGCGTGTTCCGCCCCGGCTTCGATGCTTCGCTCGACGAGCTGCGCAACCTGTCGACCAATGCTGACGGCTTCCTGCTCGATCTCGAAAGCCGCGAGCGGGCGCGTTCCGGCATCGACGGCCTGAAGGTTGGCTACAACCGAGTGCAGGGCTATTTCATCGAGGTGTCGAAGCTGCATTCGGCGAAGGTGCCGGCCGACTACTTGCGTCGTCAGACCCTGACCAATGCCGAGCGCTACATTACCGAGGAGCTGAAGCGCTTCGAGGATCAAGTGCTCGGTGCCCGCGACAAATCGCTGGCCCGTGAGAAGCAGCTTTACGAAGCGCTGCTCGACCGGGTTGCTGCCGATCTCGTGCCGCTGCAGGCCACTGCCGCCGCGATCGCCGAACTCGATGTGCTGGGCGCTTACGCCGAGCGCGCCGAAGCGCTGCGCTGGACGCGGCCGGCGCTGGTCGAAACCTCTGGCATCCGGATCAGCGGCGGCCGTCATCCGGTGGTCGAAACCACGCTCGATACGCCGTTTGTGCCGAACGACAGCCTGCTCGACGACAGCCGTCGCCTGCTGCTGATCACCGGCCCGAACATGGGCGGCAAGAGCACCTACATGCGCCAGACGGCACTGATCGTTCTGCTTGCCCACGCCGGCAGCTTCGTGCCGGCGGAAAGCGCGGTGATCGGCCCGGTCGATCGCATCTTCACCCGCATCGGCGCTGCCGATGACTTGGCGCGTGCGCAGTCGACGTTCATGGTCGAGATGTCGGAAACCGCGAACATCCTGCACAACGCCACCGCACAAAGCCTGGTGCTGATGGACGAAGTCGGCCGCGGCACGTCGACCTATGACGGCCTCGCCCTCGCCCGCGCCTGCGCCGAATACCTGGCGACGACCTCGAAAGCCTGGACGCTATTTGCGACCCATTATTTCGAACTGACCGCGCTCGCTGACGAACTGCCCGCGGTGGTCAACGTCCACCTCGACGCCGCCGAATATTCATCGGCCGCCGGCGAGCAGCTGGTGTTCCTGCACAAGGTGCAGCCGGGGCCGGCGAACCGCTCCTACGGTCTGCAGGTTGCGGCACTGGCCGGCGTGCCGGGACCGGTGATCGCACGGGCGCGGACCATCCTCAACGCGCTGGAAAAGCAGGCCGAAGCGGCACCGGCGAAAGCTCTGCCCGTAGCGCGCAAACCGGAACCGCCACAGCTCGCGCTGTTCGCGCCAGCCGAATCGAAAGCGCTGAGCCTGCTCGACAAGACCGATCCCGATTCCTTGAGCCCGCGCGATGCGCTGGAGCTGCTCTATCGGCTGAAGAAGCTGCGCTGAGCGCTGGGCCTGTTCTCGATCACTTTGGTCGCTGCGGCGGAGGTCATTTCTGCGCAGTGCAATGAACGAGGAGCGGCCAATGGCCGACCCATTGGCGCGACGAGAGAGGCAGCAATGCGCAGAACTGGCCCCGCCCCGAAGGGTTGCGGCCAAAAGCGCGCCGGGACTTCGTTGCGAACCTTGACCATAGGTGGCTATGGCCTGCGGTTCGCGCCTCGCCCGGCGTGCTTTTGACCTGCAACGCAGCGATCAAAGCGATCGTGAACAGGCCCACGGCTAGCGACCGGCGCCCGCCTCCGCTACCCTCTTGCGCCACACGCTGACCTGCCTCCATCCGATGTCGATCTGGTTCAAGAATTTGACGGTGTACTCGCTGGCGCCGGGCTGGCGGATGACGGCGGCGCAGGTGGAAGAAGCGCTGGCCAAGCACCCGCTGATCCCGGTCAACAGTGCCAGCATGCAGAGCCAGGGCTGGGTGCCGCCGGCGCCAGGCGCCGGCCTGGTCTACTCACAGGGCAAGCAGTTACTGATCGCGCTCGGCATCGAGCAGCGCATGCTGCCGGGCTCGGTGGTCAATCAGGTGCTCAAGGAGAAGGCCGCTGCGCTGGAGCAGCAGCAGGGCTTCGCACCGGGTCGCAAGCAACTCCGTGACTTGAAGGATCTGGTCATCGACGAACTGCGGCCGCGCGCCTTCATCCGCAGCCGTACGGTCCGCGCCTGGATCGATTTCGAGCATGGCTGGTTCATCGTCGACAGCTCCTCGCCAAAGCTCGCCGAAGACCTCGGCACCGTGCTGCGTGCCGATCTCGGTGATCTGCCGGCCGTGCCGCTGGACACCAAAGAGGCGCCGTCCGCAGCAATGACCGCCTGGCTGGCGACGGGTTCGTCTCCGCCGATGTTCATCGTCCAGGACGATTGCGAACTGCTGGCCGACAACCCGACCAAGGCGGCCGTGCGCTACGCCCGTCACAGCCTCGACGGGCCGGAGCTGAAAAGCCTGATCAGCGGCGGCAAGATCGTCACCCGCGTCGGCCTGGGCTGGCGCGAGCGCCTGACCCTGGTGCTGACCGACAAGCTGGCGATCAAGCGCATCCGCTTCATCGACATCAGCGAAGACGATGCCGCCGCGAAGAAGAACGACGCCGATGCCTTCGATACCGATTTCACCCTGATGACCGGCGAGCTGAGTCTGCTGGTCGGCGATCTGGTGGCGGCGCTGGGCGGCGCCAAGCAGGCGGGCTGAACAGAACAGCGATCTCACGCAAAGACGCCACGAACAGCGACGTCAAAATTCTTCTGTAAAAGCTTTTCTTTACGTCTTTGCGTGAGGCAGCCTTTGATGTTCAGCCGCCGCCGATTTACTCCGGCTTGCGCGGCTTGTAGCCGGTCCAGCCTTCCGGCTTGGCCTTGCGATCGACCTTCTTGATCGCGTCGCGACGCGGCACGTCGCCGATCTTTCGCTCTTCGGCGCCCGGCCGTGAACGCCGCTCGCGCGGCTCCTTGGCTTTCTTCGGTGCTTCGAAGCCGACCGCCGCACGCAGCGCGCTCAGTTCGTCGCGATCGAGATCGCGGAAGCCGCTGGACTTGACGCCACGGCCGAGCAGGATGGGGCCATAGCGAACGCGGATCAGGCGGCTGACTTTCAGGTCCTGCGAATCGAACAGGCGGCGTACTTCGCGGTTGCGGCCTTCCTTCAGGGTGACCTTCCACCAGGTGTTCGCCGAGCCGGTCCGGCCTTCGTCGTCGCCATCGTCATCGAGTTCGGGAGCGATACGTTCGCCGGGCTCGATCTTGTCGAAGTGCGCCGGGCCGTCTTCCAGCTCGACACCTTTGCGCAGCTTGTCGAGCGTTTCCTTGGTGATGGTGCCGAGCACGCGTACCGCGTACTCGCGCTCCATCTCGTAGCTCGGATGAGTCAGACGGCGGGCCAGCTCGCCGTCGTTGGTCATCAGCAGCAGGCCGGAAGTGTTCAGATCGAGACGGCCGACGGCGATCCAGCGGCCGTTGTCGAGCTTCGGCAGTTTCTTGAACACCGTCTTGCGGCCTTCGGGATCGTCACGGGTGACCAGTTCGCCGACGCGCTTCTTGTACAGCAGCACGCGGGTCGCTTCCTTCGCGTACGAATGGCGAACCATGCGGCCGTCGATGGTGATGCGATCGCCGGCAACCACCTTCTGGCCTGCCGTCGCCGCGTCTCCGTTCACCTTGATGCGGCCTTCGGCGACCATGGTTTCGATGGCGCGACGCGAAGCGAGACCGGCATCGGCCAGCACCTTCTGAATCCGCTCGCCGCTCAATGGAGCACCACGTCGGCTGGTGACTCATCGCCGTCGGAACCGGTATCCGATTCCTCGTCGCTGTCGGCCTCCTCTTCGCCCGGACGCGGTAGCGCCGTGGCGCCAGCGCCGGCACCGAGCTTGGCCAGCGCGGCTTCCAGCTGTTCGAGATCTTTCACGTCGGGCAGCGCCGGCAACTGGTCGAGCGTGCGCAGATTGAAGTCGTCGAGGAACTGCGAGGTGGTGCCGAACAGCGCCGGGCGGCCCGGTACGTCCTTGTGGCCCAGCTCGCGTATCCAGCCGCGCTCCGAGAGCGTGCGCAGGATGTTCGAGGACACGGCGACACCGCGCACGTCCTCGATCTCGCCACGGGTGATCGGCTGGCGATAGACGATCAGCGCCAGGGTTTCGAGCAGGGCGCGCGAATACTTCGGCGGCTTTTCCTGCCACAGGCGCGCGACCCATTCGGCGTATTCGGGCCGCACCTGCACGCGCCAGCCGCTGGCCACTTCCTTCAGCTCGCTGGCGGTGCCGGAGAAGCGGCTGTCGACCAATGCCAGCGCTTCGCGCAGTTCGCGCTTGCCGAGGTTGAACTCGGAGCCGACGAAGCGCACCAGCTGATCCATCGACAACGCGCCGTCGGAAGCCAGCAGCAGCGCTTCGATGATCAAGCTGACCGCGCCGAGATCGACGGCCGGTGAGTTATCGGTCGAGGCCTCGACCATGGGATTTTCCTGCTCTTCTTCGTTCACGCTTTCAGTCCTTCGGATGCATCGGTGATCGCCCAGCAATGGCTGTGCGCTTGCCGCCTCACGGCGGGGTTGGTTCGTAATACCGTCAGTATCCCAGCAAATTCTGCCGATTGGCGTCGCGCCACCATTCGAAGAACGGCACCAGCAACACCAGCAGTACGATGCCGGCGCCCCAGAGGTTGCCATTGGCGAGAAACCAGGCGGCGGCAGTCCAGCCGAACTGCATGGCCAGGACGCTGATGATGTCGAGCGGATCGCGCGAGCGGCGCGCCGCCGAAACCTGCACGAACGAGCGCCGCGGCGATGGATACGGCCGCGCCACTTCCACCGCGCAGGCGCAGAAGCCGGCGCCGAAGCTGCACAGCAGGCAGACGATGCCCATCCACAGGTTCTGCGCCATCGCCCAGACCGAGGCCAGCAGCATCATCAGCAGCACCGGGGCAAGCGCGGCGACGCACTTGTAGGCGATCAGCTGGCCGCGCGAGCGCGGCGAGGCGCCGAGCAGCGCCGGCGCTTCCTCGGCGCTGATCATCAGGTTCGAGATGTACTGACTGAGCTGGCCGGCGAAGAACGTGGTGGCAGCGACGGCCGCCGCGAGCTGGTACTGGCCCTTGAACAGATTGCCGTAGAAGAACGCGACGATCAGCATCGGCTGCGCGAGCAGCGCGATTGCCAGCCGTGGATCGCGAACGATGGTCCGCCATTCCTTGAGCATCACCACGCGCAGCAGGCCGGGACGGAAGCGCGGCATCGTCTCGCCACACGCCTGCTGACGGCGCTGGCGCGGCGGTGCGTTGTCCGGCGATTGCACGGCCTGCAGGATCGCCGGCGCGGCATAACGGGTGGCGAGCACCAGACTCAGGCCGGCGAGCAGGCTCATGCTCAGCAAGGCGGTGAGATCGCCGGTCATCGCCAGCGCCGGCAGCCGCACCAGATGGGCATGGGCTGCCAATCCACTGCTGGCGATGCCGTGACCGCCGTCGGCAGCCTTCGCCTGCGGATCCCGCGACAGCAGGCTGACGGCGACGAAGCCCAGCGGCACCAGCGCCTGCACCACCTGCAGCACTCGCCTGGCCTGCACCACGCCGAACAGACGCACCGCCAGCCCGATGATGAACAGCGCCAGCGCCAGGGTCACCATCGCCATCATCACGGTGACCGGATAGGCGAGCAGGAACAGCGGCTCGCCGAGCAGCGCGCCCATGTTGGCGACCGGCGTCACCAGCAGGATCGAGATCGCCCAGGTGCCGGCGATCAGCGAGACCACCCGCATCCACAGCACCCGCTCGAACGGCAGCGGACTGGACAGATGCAGGCTCAGTTCACGGCCGGCGAGGATCAGGCGGAAGCTGCCGATCATTGCCGCCATCAGCATGAAGAACTCCAGCGACAACAGCATCACGCCGGAAAACTGCAGTGCCCGCTCGGTGCTCAAGCTCGTTGGTGCATTGAGCATCGCGTAAAGCACCAGCCCGGCTACAGCGTGCAGGCCGATCAGGAAACCACCGTAGAGCACGTACGGCCACAGGCGCCGACGGCCCAGGCTCATGCCGCGGAAAGCGAGGCGCAGGTCCTGCCAAACCAGCCACGGCAGACTGCCGGCGGCGAGCCTCATGCGGCGCCAGTGTCGGTATCGGGGCCAGTCGCCGACAGGAACAGGTCTTCGAGCGTGTCGTGGACGTTGCCGTACTGCTGGCGCAGCTCGTCCAGAGTGCCTTCGGCGATCAGCTGGCCGGCGCGGATCAGGCCGATGCGCGAGGCCATGCGCTCGGCGACTTCGAGGATGTGGGTGGTGAACAGCACGGTCAGGCCATCGCGCACCAGGCCGGCGAGGACGTCCTTGACCTTGCGCGCGGCGGCGGCATCGAGGCCGGTCAGCGGCTCGTCGAGGATCAGCAGCTTCGGCTCGTGGATCAGCGCGCCGGCCAGGGTCAGCTTCTGCTGCATGCCGCGCGACAGGTTTTCGCAGTAATTCGCGCGCGCATCCCAGAGATCGAGCCAGCGCAGCAGGTCTTCGCCCTTGCGCTCGGCGGTGCGGCCGTCGACGCCCCACAAGCCGGCGACGAACTCCAGATATTCGGTGCAGCGCAGCTTGCCGTAGAGCATCGGCTCGTCGGGCAGAAAGGCCAGCTGCTGCTTGGCCGCCATCGGCTTAGCCGCCAGATCATGACCGAACACGCGGATGCTGCCGGCGTCCGGCTGCAGCAGGCCGGCGATCATCCGCAAGGTGGTGGTCTTGCCGGCGCCGTTGGCACCGAGCAGCGCGTAGAACTGCCCCGCTTCCAATCTCAGATTCAGGCCGGCAACGGCGGCCTTGGTGCCGAAACCCTTGGCGACGTTGTCGAGTTCCAGTGCCCAGGCAGATGAAGGCGCGCTCATGCGTCCTCGGCCAGCGCCGCTTCACCCGCGCCGGCAGCGGCAATGGTCACCAGCGCGAACGGGCCGGACTGGGTGATCTCCAGCATCGACGACTTCGCCAGCTCCAGGATCGCCAGCAGGCAGACCACGACCCCTGCCCGCCCTTCGGCAAGATCGATCAGATCGACGAAGCGGATCGGGCCATTGCGCACGCAATCGAGCACATGGCTCATCCGCTCGCGCACGCTCAGCGGCTCGCGGGCGATGGTGTGACGGGTGAACAGCTCGGCGCGCAGCAGCACCTCGCGGAACGCCAGCATCAGCTCGCGCAGACCCGGTGCCGGTGGCAGCACGACGACATCGACCTTGTCCGGCCGCGCCTGCACCACGGCGATCTCGCGGCCGACTCTCGGCAATGCGTCAAGCGCTTCGGCAGCGGTCTTGAAGCGCTCGTACTCCTGCAGGCGACGCACCAGTTCCATACGCGGATCGCCGCCGGTTTCGTCGTCATGCGCAGGCGGCTTCGGCAACAGGATGCGCGACTTGATCTCGGCCAGCCAGGCCGCCATCACCAGATATTCGGCCGCCAGTTCCAGGCGCAGCTCGCGCATCAGGCGGATGTATTCCATGTACTGCTGGGTGATCTTCAGCACCGGGATATCGAGGATGTCCAGGTTCTGCTTGCGGATCAGGTACAGCAGCAGATCGAGCGGGCCTTCGAAGGTTTCGAGGAAGACTTCCAGTGCATCCGGCGGGATGTACAGATCGCTGGGCATCTGCGCCAGCCGCTCGCCGTTGACCAGTGGGCCGCGCGACTCGGCAGCCGGAACTGCTGCGTCGGCGGCAAGCTCGGTGGCTTCCTCCACGCTCACGCCGGGATCAGGCCAAGCACATCGTGCACGCGCTTCAAGGTGGCGTTGGCGCGGGCGCTGGCGCGCTCGGCGCCGTCCTTCAGCACGGCACGCAGGCCGTCACGGTCTTCGCGCAGTTCAGCGTATTTCGCCTGTACCGGCTTCAGGCATTCGACGACGGCATCGGCCACCGCGCCTTTGAAGGCACCGTACTGCTTGCCTTCGAATTCCGCTTCCAGCGCCGTCACGGTCTTGCCGGTGGTCGCCGCGAGGATCGACAGCAGATTCGATACGCCGGGCTTCGCGGCGATGTCGAAGCGGACGACGCCATCCATGTCGGTGACTGCACGCTTGATCTTGCGGACGATCACGTCCGGCGAGTCGAGCAGGTACAGCGCATTGGTTTCGGCGTCGTCAGATTTGGACATTTTCCCGGTCGGGTCCTGCAAACCCATGATTCGGGCGCCAACCGGCGGGATCATCGGCTCCGGCACCGTGAACACCGGGCCGTAGATGTTGTTGAAGCGATTGGCGATGTCGCGCGTCAGTTCCAGATGCTGCTTCTGATCGTCGCCGACCGGCACCTGAGCTGCGTCATAAAGCAGGATGTCCGCCGCCATCAGCACCGGATAGCCGAACAGGCCGGCGTTGATGTTGTCGGCATGCTTGGCGCTCTTGTCCTTGAACTGGGTCATCCGGCCCAGCTCACCGAACTGCGTGTAGCAGTTGAGGATCCAGCCGAGCTGCGAATGCGCCGGCACATGGCTCTGCACGAACAGCACGTTGTCTTTCGGATCGAGCCCGCAGGCGATGTACAGCGCCAGGAACTCGTAGCAGCGCTCGCGGAGGATCGCCGGGTCCTGACGCACGGTGATCGCGTGCAGATCCACCAGCATGTAGTGGCAGTCGTAATCCTTCGATAGCGGCAGCCAGTTCTTGATCGCGCCCAGATAGTTGCCGAGCGTGAGACGGCCGGACGGC